>NZ_JAFRNB010000072.1 GCF_017430385.1 Treponema sp. | reverse complement strand
TAAATATGATTATTCACGCCGTTATTCTTCACATACTCAAAAGTGTAGCCCGCGCACAGGCTGAAACGGCCGTATTTTGTTCGGGCAAAAGTGTATTCCGCGTTGGCACCGAGCTGGGCGACATACATTTTGTGGTCGCTCGTCATGAAGCCGAGTTTTTCCCATGCAGAATCGACATGCCTTCCGTTTGAGCCTTTTTCGTCAGAAAACATCTGGTGCATGTACAAAGACCCGTTTGTGGCATAAGTCCCGCTGTTTGCAAGCATGTATTCAGCCGCCTCATCATCCGAAAAATCTTCCGCACTGTTTGAATGACGGATAAAATTTCCGAAAATGTTCACGGAGAGATTTTTTGAAGGATTTACTGTCGCGGCAAGTGATATTTTGTCAGAATTCGGGTCAAGGACGGAGCCGATGTTGATTCCGCCGTTAGTGTAATTCTGATAATTCCATGTTTTTCCGCTGAACGCACCTGTCGAATTGTTGTCATATTCCCAGTGAGCATAAACATAAGGCATGATTACGCTGTAATTCGCGCTGATTTTTGACAAAATTGAATCAGAAGGAGTATAAATCACGCCAGCCTGAATGCCGAAACGATTTTTTGAGTCAAGGTTCATCTTGAAAAGCTCGTTCAAATCAATGTCGTCAGCAAAAAAATCAGCCGCAAAATCGATTCCCTTAAAAGGCTTGTACTCAAGCAAAAGTCCCATCTGCAGATTGTCGTTCGCACCACCGATGTTCTGCAAGCCCATGTAAGGCACAGGCGCAAAATACGAAAGATTGTTATGCGGGCCAAAAATTATGTTCTCGTAATAAGTGATGTTGAATTTTTCGTAAGCGTGCCATTTTATTGAATGGAAAGCAAGGAACTTGTTGGCTCCAAGCCAGTTGCCGTCAGCTTCCGGCCCCATGTTGCGGGTCGCGCCGATTGTCTCGTAAACCGAAGCATAGCTCCATTTTTCGCGGGTAGCATTAAAGACGATGTTCGCAGAATGATAGCCAGTGTCGTTCAAAGCCAAGCCGTCGCCATAGAAAGGCCCGAATCCAATGCGGTTCATGCCCAAAGTTCCGTAAACCGCAGAATTTCCGACTGAAGCATTCGCATTCCATTCCACATAGTTCGTGAAAGGGCCGCTTTCGGTGGGATCAAAAATCGCATCAGCAAGAAGATTTGCGTACAATGGAGAATATTCATTGAATTTTTTCGTCTGACAGAAAAGCCCTACTTTGTAGGCATAGCTTACAAGCTCGTGCAATTTTGCATCGCCACCGATACCGAATTCAATGTGCACTTCCTTTTTCTTTGTGTTTTCCGAGCCGAAATCATTTTCCTCGTGAGAGATTTTTGCACCGGCAGTTCCAGCCGCATAAAATCCATAAGGCTTGGAAAAAATCCGCTCGTAATACTCATTCGCGATCTCGCTGTCGGTATCACTTCCGTTCTCGATTACATCCTCAAGGATTCTTTCGACGACATTCAGCGGATAAGGACGGAGAAGCGGGAGCGCAGAAGTAAGCCCCCGAAGTTCCCAGCCCTGCGCATGAGAATAAAAAGAATCGTTAATATCGACAGAAACCTGAGCAAAAACAAAAAGCCGGGGCAAAAAGAATAAAATTACAAAAAGAAAATTTTTTTTCATATCAAACTAATTCCTGCTTAACTTAACTTTAACGGCCAGAGCACCCTCAAATCCATACTCATTGTTTCCCCGCTCGTGAACGCCCGAAGAGCCAGTGTTGTTCAAGATTGCGACAAAAGACGGCTGGAAAGTGAATGAAAGCCTGTCCGTTGCCTGCCATTTTCCGCGGAGAGAGATGCGGTGAGTGTATTTAGGAACATCTGTCGGAGTCTCGGCGTACTGGCTTATGCCGTTTTCTGTTGTCGGATAAACCCAGCTGTCAGGTGTGGTAGCGGCAGTTTTATGCGCATCTCTGATTTTTGCGTTGTCGTTGTCGGTTGAGCTGTACCAGGTTCCGCTTTTTTTGTCGTAAAAGATTTTCTTTTCGGCATTGTTTCCCTGAGCGGCAAACAAATAAATCAAATCCAGCGACCATTTTCCAGGATTCTCATAGCCGACTGAAAGTTCGCCTGCAATTGTGTCAGGACCGAACGGAGAGCCTGTCCATTCGTAGAAAACCTGATTGTCGCCGATATTATCCGTGTAAGTGCGGAAGAATGACCAGTCCGGGCTTTGCTTGATGTACAAAGTCGGCTGAGCATAATATCCTTCGCCCGCGATTTTCACATATCCGCCGGCCGCAGGAATCATGGACTCAAAACCAGCCTGTCCGCCCAAAGAATTCGGCGTGAGGCTGTCGGCAAAGTCTCGTCTCTCGTAAGGAACCTGATACTGATTCATTGCGAACATTCCGAAGAACCTGACATAGCGGAACGGAGCGAAGTCAAATCTCAATCCCATGAATTCGCCGTTGTTGGCATCATCCTCGCTGTAATCGCGCCACGGAGCAGCCCCATGATAGATAGTAAACGGATTGATATAACGAAGTTCCCACGGCGCATTTGTCAAAGTTGCTTCCATAAAACTCAAAGTGAGTTTGTTGAAAAAACGCCCCGTAAACTCGTGATAATACATATATTTATCAACATTGAGCTGAATCGTGTCAAAAGTGTACTTTAAATTTGGAGAATAAATCGAAAGTTTTCCGAAACTAGCCCCTGTCATATAATCAGAAAGAATTATGCTTCCTGTCTGGGTGCGGCCGATTGACTGCTCGCCCATTCCAAGCTGGAAAGAAAGGCCTGTTCTTTCAGTGAATTTGTAGCCTGTCGAAAGATAGCCGTAATTCGGGAAGTTTACATCAACCTCAGTGTCCTTTGTCGGGATATTGCAATAATTGTCATTGTGAAGTGTCGCGCCTTTGTTCTCGCCAAGATGAGTATCCATGCCCAAAGCGACATAATCTTTGACAGAAAGAGTCACAGGCACATCAATTATATTGTTCCTTGAATAGCGGTCATACACCCAGCCGATTTCGTCATTTGTCTTGTAATAACATTCCGGGTTAAAGGACGGCTCAAAATTTGCGGAAAAAATGTCCGATTTGAAGGAAAGATTTTCTTCGCCAAAATAATCCTGAATCCGCTGCCACTGCTTGAGTCCTGATTCGCTAAGGGAATCAGTGTCAATCTCTGCAAGATAAGACTCAATCTCAGCGATTGTAAGCGGAGCACAGTCAGCGAAATTTCGGATTCCGCTCTCCAGAGAAAGAGCCGCTACAGCATCATAAATCCAATGTCCGCTTCGGACAAGCTCCTGCCTGCTTCGGGCAGAAACTGAAAAATGGAATAGAAAAATCGAACACAAAACAAGAATAATTTTTTTCATATTTACAACCTAATCAGTAATTTTCACGGCATCAATTGCTTTTTTTAGCTCACGGTCAAAAACCGGGCTTGGAAGCGGATAATGCTTCAAAATGAACTTGTAGAACGCAACCGTCCGCAATCCGTGCAGTTTAATAGAAAAATTCTTTGAAATTTCAAAACTCTCTTCGGCAAAGGCCTTTCGTTTTTGGGGATTATCGACCAAATCAAGGATGAAGCCGTCCATTTCCTCGTCCGTGTCAGCAAGGAAACCATTCTTGCCGTGGAAAATCGTGTCGTCAAAACTTTCATCCCGGCGCGCAACAATCGGAAGATGCGAAAGAAGTGCCTCCAAAGCCGTCATCGAGTGCATTTCGGAAAGCGAAGTGGTGACAAAAATATCTCCGAGGCTGTAATAAAGCGCAAGATTTTCCCAGTTTACGAAGCCAGTGAAAAGAACCCGGTCGCCAAGCCCAAGCCGTTTTGTCTCGCTCTCAAGCTCATAGCTCATACTGCCGGAACCGACGAAAAGCATTTTGACATTTGAGCGAGCCTTTAAAATGCGGACGATAACATCAAAAAGTTCCTCTACCCTCTTTTCTTCGACAATGCGGCCGACGAAAATCAAAGTGACATCGTTCTCAGAGATACCGAATTCTTTTTTGAGTGCAAGTTGGTCTTCCTCAGTGAATTTTTTGGCAAGGAAAGCTTCGGTGTCAATCGCGTTCGGAATAACGACAGACGGCGTGAAAGGAAGCATGAACGGAGACTTGAAATATTCGCGGGCTTTGTCAGAGACATTGATGAGCGCGTAGAATTTTTTGTAAAGGCGGCGGACAATTTTACGGATAACCTTGACCGGAACCATGCGCCCCATCGGGAAAAGATAATATTTGTAAAAATCTTCCCACATTGTATGCGTTGTGGCGACGACAGGAATATGAAGTACCTTGCCGGCCGACTTTGCCGCATGTGCGATGTAAAACTCTGTATGAGAATGAATTATCTGAATATTATGCTCTTTGAGAAAATTGACCACGACTTTTTTGTGCGGGAAGGCAATGTACTGGTTGTCACCAACCGGTGCCGGAATTGAAAAAATGCGAAGAACATCCGGGTCTTCATTTTCAGCCGACTCGTAGCCATGAGGAGAAACCGTAACGATAACGACATGATGCCCAAGCTCGGTAAGGATTTTCCGAAGCTGCACGACAACGGTAACGATTCCGCTTTTTGTAGGCAAGTAAGAATCAGTAAAAAGTGCGATATTCATAGAGAATATAATTTTATATGAATAAAAGATTTTAGTAAATGAGGGGAGAAGTCTCTCCTAGGGAGCGACACTGCGAAGCAGTGTAAAAACTCACAAGGTGAGTTTTTAGCGAGTCTCCCGAAGAGCTATGCTTGTAGGGCACGCTCGCACTTCGTTGCATCGCACCCCACTCAACGGGGGCTTTGCCCCCGTAACGCCCCTATCACAGCAATGAAACAGGATCGACATCGTATTCAATATAAACTTCGCCCGGAGCCTTGTAATTTTTTGCGAAGGTGTGAGCCATGTATTGAAGAAGGGAGATTGAAGCGCCACGTAAAATAATCTGCTGGCGGTAATTTGCCGCAATTTTTGAAAGCGGACACTCTGCTGGACCAAGAATTTCCGTATGTTTTGCTGCTTCTTGCATTTTTAAAGCATTTGGATTTGAAGAGACTTGAACTCCACGCAAAATCTGATGAAGAATCGCCGCCGCTCCGTTCGCACCAGCAATGGCCTGAGGCTCGGAAGGAGCACGGAAAACCATGCGCAAGATTCTTGCAAATGGCGGAAAGTTAAGCATTTCGCGGGTCTGAATCTCACTTTCGTAAAATTCTTCGGTTTTGCCCGCAACAGCGTATGCAATCGGGGCAGAGTCGGGGCAATATGTCTGGACGAGAACTTTTCCGTCGGGGAAAAAGCGGCCTGCCCTGCCCGAAACCTGAGTTATGAGCGAGAAAGTGCGTTCGGCGGCACGGAAGTCCGGCATGTGCAGTCCCGTATCCGCCAGGATTACGCCCACGAGCTTGAGATTTGGGAAGTTGAGGCCTTTTGCGACCATCTGAGTGCCGAGCATGATGTCGTACTCGCCTTTTTTGAAAGCGTCGATTTTTTCTGTAAGCTCGCCTTTGTGTGAGACTGAATCCGTGTCCACGCGGACAATGCGGGCATTAGGGAATTTGGCCTTTACTTCATTTTCGATGAATTCCGTGCCGAAGCCTGAATAGCCCACATCAAGGGAGCCGCACTCAGGGCAGGATTGCGGCGGCGAGACTGAATATCCGCAATAATGGCAGCGCAGGCGTTTTTCGGCCTTGTGGAAAGTGAGCGAGACCGAGCAGTTTTTGCATTTAAGCTCGAATCCGCAGGAATTACAGCGGAAAAAGTGAGTGAATCCGCGGCGGTTTAAGAAGAGGATTGTCTGCCGTTTTTCGACCAGAGTCGATTCAATTTCTTTCTGGAGAACCGGGGAAATAGCCCCTTCAATAGAAAGCCCCGTAAGGTTCACGCATTTAACCTGTGGCATGGCACCGCCCGCAAGACGGCGGGTAAGAGTGTGCCGCATGATTCCGCCTGTTTTCATCATATTCCAGGCTTCAACACTGGGAGTCGCGCTGCCCATGAGCAGAGGAATCTTTTTTTTGGCACAGCGGTACATTGCCACCTGCCGGGCATGATAGCGAGGAGTATTCCCGGATTTATAGGAGCCGTCGTGCTCCTCGTCGATTATAATCATTCCCAAATCAGGAACAGGAGCAAAAACCGCGCTTCTGGCTCCAATTACAATTCTTGCCTCGCGATTTAAAATCCGCCGCCACTCGGAAAGTTTCTGGCTCGGAGTAAGACCTGAGTGAAGGACGGCGACAGTATTGCCAAATCGCGAAACGACAGCCTGTGTTACCTGCGGAGTAAGACCAATCTCCGGCACAAGATAAATAACTCCTTTTCCCTGAGATAAAAGCCTCTCGCAAACCTGCATAAAAACTTCAGTCTTACCCGTTCCAGTAGCACCATAAAGGTAATGAAGATTTGAGGGGGTACGGGGGCTTGCCCCTGTAGAGGGGGTAGGCGGAAATGGCGAAGCCATTGCAGCCGAGGGGGAGACTTCCCCCTTTACATTGCTAATTGCTACTTGCTCATTGCTAATTTCTAATTCCCCACTCCTAACTCCTAACTCCTCACTCCTAACTCCAAGAATCTCTTCCACCGCTTTTGCTTGTTCTTCACTGAGCGTGCGTGCCTTTGTGTCGGGAGTTTCTTCCAGAAAATAGAATCCGCCCGCATCACTCTCACGCTTTCCGCCTGGGAGCATCGAAGAAATTGCCTCACCCACCGAGCAGAGATAATAATGCGAAATCCAGTGGGCAAGCTCGATAATTTCCGTGTCAAAAAGAGGCTCTTCGTCCAGAACGCGAAGAATCGGGCGAATTTTGCTTTCTTCGACAGGACAATCAGCTGGCAGAGTTTGGCTTTCGCTAACGATAAAGCCTGTCATGCGCCGGTTCCCGAATTTCAAGTCCGCACGAAATCCCACCCGTGATTTATTTTCGGGGTTCTCACAGTCAAGATAAGTGAAGGACTGGTTGAGAGGAATATTCAATACGACTTGAAGGAAACGCTTTGGCATATTTTTTCACCTCACAGAGCTTTGGAGAGCACAGAGAGTTTTTTATGAAGGGGGAAAAACTCCGTGAACTCTGTGAGAAATTTTATTTCTCGTAATCCGGTTTTATATTCAACAGAACCGACTTGAACACTTTCAAATCTTCCCAAGCCGGGCGTTTGTTCTCAGGAGCACGGAGCAGCGCGCTTGGATGCCATGTCGTGACTACAGGAATTCCGTTGAAGTCCAGAACCTGACCGTGGAGTTTCATCACGCCGTCGTTTGAGTGAAAGAGATTTTTGACAGCGACGCTTCCTGCGCACAAAATCGCCTTTGGTTTGAGAGCCGCAATCTGTGCGTCAAGGAAAGGACGGCAGGCATCGGCTTCTTCGGGCAGAGGATTGCGGTTTGCAGGAGGCCGGCATTTTACGATGTTCGCAATATAGCAGTTTTTTTCGCGTGAAAGCCCGATTGCGCCGAGCATTTTGTCCAAAAGCTGACCGGCTGGCCCCACGAAAGGCTTTCCCTGCTTGTCCTCTTCCTCGCCAGGCCCTTCGCCAATAACAAGCACGAGAGGATTTTCCACGCCCATTCCAGGAACGACATTGTGGCGGTTAGCGCAAAGAGCACATCGCTTGCATTCAGAGATTTTTTTATTGATGTTGGCAAGTGTGGAATCGGAAGAAACTTGCGTTGCTTGAGAAACTTCGCCGTCGCTCCCACTCGCCCGAAGCACAGCAGAAGTTTCTATATCGTCAGCAAATTCAGGCATTTCGCCCGCAAAGTCTGGAGAAGCGTAGCCGCAGAGATTGTCCGAAGCGGTTTTAAGAAGGTTATATACTTTGATTTTGTCGTCTTTTGTCATTGTTCCCACCCATTCAACTGATAATTGCCAATTTTTTACACATGCCGTCGTTCGCCCTCAAAGCTCACGCTGTACAAGAACAATCCTGTCGGTGGAGCTGTGGGACCGGCTTTGCTTCGGTCGTGCGAATCAAGAACTTCCTTGAAATATTCAGGCTCTTTCCCGCTTTTCTCAAAGAAAATCAGGCTTCCTGTGAGACTCCGGACCATCTTCCACAAAAAGGCATTCGCGCAAATCTCAAAGACCATGACTTCAGGATTTTTTTCATCGATATAAAAATGGGCGTCCTCGATGTATCGGAAAGTTGAAAGACTCGCATCGCCGGCAGCCGCAAAGGACGCGCAATCAAGCTCGCCACGCAGATATCCCGCCATTTTGTTGAGTTTTTCTAAATCCGGCTTGTGATGAATCGGCCAGACATATCGCATTTCGCTCGCAAACGGGTTTCCGGTGTGGATAAAATAGCGATAAGTGCGGCTCGTGGCTGAGAATCTTGAAGAAAAATCCTCAGGCACTTCCTTTGAGCCGACAATTCGAATATCATCCGGCAAAAATGCGTTGAGAGCAGGAATATACCTCTCACAAGGAATTGAGTCGATTGGAGAAAAAAAATTGGCCGCCTGAGCAAAGGCATGAACGCCCGAATCAGTGCGTCCGCTCCCGGTTAGTTTCACAGGCTGTTTGTGAAGCTTTTCAAGTGCGGCCTCGATTTCACCCTGAACGGTTCGGACAGGCTTTCCCAAATCACTCTTATCCTGCCGCTGCCAGCCGCAGAAATCAGTTCCGTCGTAAGAGACCGTAAGAAGAATATTCCTCATTGCTAATTTCTCATTATTATAAATTATTCTTCGTCATCGTCTGACAAATCAATCGTGTTCGATTCTTTAATCAATTCCGTGATTTTGTCGTAGAGATTTCGGGCATTTTCCAGAAGCGGGCCAGGTTTTGCCTTTGAGGACTTACCCAAGCCGAATCCGCGCGCAATAGCCCTTTTCGCAGCATCAAGTTTTTTATAACGAAGCGGCATATCATCGGTCTGGCCGTATTTGTATTCAAGGAGGCCAATCAGATAAATCATGCCGTCATAGCCGTAGTTTTTATCGATGTCAGGGCCAAAATTGCTGACAGGAGAAAACGACTCGACCCGATCCATCTCGTTAATCATCGTCTGCTCGTAGAAGAAAGTCGCCTTCTGGTAGAACAATTTTGAGATATAATCATAGTTGTAGCCAGGAATCGTGTCGTTCAAATGATTACAAAGCCATGCAAGGCGAAGAGAAATCATAGCGCGCTTGAATGTCGGGGCATATCCCAAATCAACCTTTTCATAAGAAAGGAGCGCGAGGTAATACATAGCCGCACCGTCCAAAAGGTTTCGTTCACGAGTCAAATCATAGTGGGGGAAAATCGCAGCAACCTTCTTTTTTCGGTTCTCATCATCATCCCGAAGAGCATCGATTGTAGCAGGGTCTTTAATATCCTCAAAATCTTTCCAAAAAAGGGCAAGATGACAACGAGGACATGCGCCAACTGCATAAATCAGAGGATAAACCGCACCGTATTTTTCAGAAGGAATGTAATTTCTGTGAAGCTCGTCAGTCAAGTCGCCTGCATTCATTCGTCCGCTGCCCGTAAGCATCTCTTCCTTTTCAAAAGGACGCTGGCAGACCGGGCAGATACACTTAGTCTTTGACCAGTAAGAAAGTTTTGGCTTCTTGTCCGGATCTTCTTCTTTTTTCGTAGATTTTTTGTACATCTCACACTCCCTTTTCTACCACTACAAATGATACAGCATATTCTTTCTCATGTGAAATAGAAACTAAGACTTTTGCTCCTTTTCCACACTTTTCTTCTATTATATCGGCAGTTTTTTGCCCGAAAAAGAATTCTGGCTTGCCATTTTCGTCATTTTTTATGCCAAAGTCAGAAAGTTCAAGCCCCACGAAACCTGTTCCAATAGATTTCGCAAAAGCTTCCTTTGCCGCGAACCTTGCAGCATAATGCTCGCACAGGAACTGAAGTTTTTTTTCAATCAAGTTTTCCTCGACCTGGACAATCTCACATTCATTGAAAAAACGGCGGAGCATTTCCTGGTTCCGAACCCATTTTTCGAAGCGGGAGACTTTCGCAATATCAGTACCGATTCCAAAAATCATCGTTTCTTCTGAGACTCCGTTTTTTCCTCGGATTTTACGGCATTTTCAACGGCAGCAGGCTTTTCTTCTTCAACAACCTCGACTACAGGCTTATGTTTGGTCGTAAAAGTAATCGGAATGTTCTTTGTGTAGCCTTCGGCAAGGGTGTATCTTTTTGGAACCGAATATGAAAGGTCAATATAGAAAGTGCCCGCCTTGCTGACATGAGAGACATCTGCCGTAACGAAAGACTCTCCCGGCTTGAAATTTTCAAGCATAGCAAGGGAACCATTTAAAGTGACCGTAACATCAGTCGTCATAGCCCGGATTTCAAGCTCAGGAGAAAGATTGACGATTTTGACAGGAAGTTTCGTGAACTGCTTGCTTCCGTCAAGTTCCTCAATTTCCACAGTGACGGAAACTTCAACATCATCATGGCTGACAAAGATTCCTTTTTGCTCGACCTTTGTTTTTACGGTAAAGCTTCGTTTTGCTCCGCTCGTCGTGACATTCAGCGTATGCAGAGAAGCGTAGTTTTCAATCATGGTTTTCGGGCCGGTGATTGCAATCTGGTCTGGAGAAACAGTGACTTTTTTGACACCGTAGCCATAAGCAGGCTTGCCGTTCACAAGCGGAAGAATATCAACATAAGAAGTGACTTCTTCCTCGACCTTCAGGCGGATAATCTCCGGCGTAACCTTGAGCTCAAGAGGATTGAGGATGCTCGCAGAATCAGAAAGGGTAATCAGGACAGGAAAATCATACTCCCCGTCCTTTGAGACATAGTTCAAATCAAGATAAGCCTTTAAATCAGCCTCACGGACCTGTGCAAGCTCCTCGCTCTTTCCCCTTGCCGTAACGGCAACAGTACGCGGATGAGGCACAATGGAAACAAACCCATTTTTTGACTCAACCTCAAGCGGAACGGAGAAAACTTTTGAGTCTACGCTCTGCGCCTGATACAGAACATACAGGAAAACCGCAATGACAAAGCAAATTGCCTTGATATGCCAGTTTTCAATCAGTTTATCAAACAGTTGCTTTGCTTTCATCGATTGTGTCCTCTATTGTACGCTGTGCGGCAGAAACTCCGAGAAGATTTTCCAGCATTTTTGTTACCTGACTTGGCTTCAGGTCATAATGAAGTTTTGAATCGTAAGCAAGGCTGATCGCGCCTGTCTCCTCGGAAACGACAAGGATAACGGCATCGGTTGTCTCAGCAAGTCCAAGAGCGGCCCTGTGCCTGGTGCCGAAAGTCTTTTTAATGTCATACTGCTCACTCAGCGGAAGGAAGCATCCGGCAGCCAGAACCTTTCCGTTCTGAACGATGCAGGCAGCGTCATGAAGCGGTGTCTCATGGCCGAAAATCGTGACCAGAAGTGCCGAAGAAATGTCCGCGTTGAGCTTTGTTCCTGTGTCGATGATGTCGTCAAGACGCGTGTGCCGGGTGAAAACTACGAGCATACCTTTTTTGAGTTTGGAAAGCGTTTCGGCCGCAACGACCGCAGTATCAACATAAGTATGACGAGCCCGGTTTCCAAAGGTGAAAAGCTCGTTCTGACCGATTTTAAGGAAAACTTTGCGAAGCTCCGGCTGGAAGATAATCGCAAAGGCAATCGCAAAACCAGGAGCGAGTTTGTTCAAAATCCAGAGAAGCGTAGAAAGCTTAAAAAGGAACGCGAAGGCATAAAAAAGCGCGACCATAATGCCCGCCTTGATAATCTGCACGGCATTGGTCTTGATGATAATCTGGTACGCCTTATAAAGAAGGAATGTCATGATTCCTACATCGATAATCGGGCGAATAAAACTCCAAACTGTCTGAAATCCGTCAAAAGCGTTCAATTAAATTGCTCCAATTAGATATTATAACAGATTTTATCTGTTGAGCCAATTCAATTTTTTCGCTAAAATACACAAAGATGTCGGTTTTTATCGCTCACGAGTGGGTAAACGCTGGAGAACAGCATCTGTTATGCAGGCAAAAATCCGAAACTTCTGCCTGCAATGCCAAAAAGTTCATTTCATTGCGCTTTTTGAGATTTATTTTGAAGATTTTCAAAGTTCGTCTGACCTTTGAAAAATCGGAGGAAAATTATGAAAAATCCAATCACTAACAACGCTCTTTTCACCGACTTTTATGAGCTTACTATGGCTCAGGGCTACTGGAAGAACAACATGAACCATCAGGTCGTGTTCGACATGTTTTTCCGCAGACAGCCTTTCAACGGCGGTTTCTCAGTCTTCGCAGGCTTGGAAAACCTCATCGACGCAATCACAGACTTCACTTTTGGCGAAGATGACATCGAATATTTGAGACAGCAGAATATTTTTGAGGAAGGATTTCTTGAATTTCTCAAAGGTTTCCGATTCAGCGGCGATATGTACGCTTTCGATGAAGGCTCAATCATCTTCCCGCAGGAGCCAATCGTTCGAATCCATGCGAATTTGATTGAGGCTCAGATTGTCGAGGGACTGATTCTCAACATCATCAACTTCCAGAGCCTCATCGCGACAAAAACAGCCCGCGTATGGCTCGCAAGCAAAAAAGGCGGAATCATGGAATTCGGTCTTCGCCGCGCCCAGGGTCCTGACGGCGGCATGAGCGCGACAAGGGCAAGCTTTATCGGCGGAGCAGCAGGAACAAGCAATACTCTGGCCGGAAAAGTCTACGGAATTCCTGTAATGGGAACCATGGCCCACTCTTGGATCATGGCTTTTCCAAGCGAGCTTGAGGCATTCCGCGCTTACGCAAAAATTTACCCGACAAACGCAGTTTTCCTGATTGATACTTACGACACACTCCGCTCAGGAATCAAGAACGCCATAATCGCAGGCCGGGAGCTTGTCGAAAAAGGCTACAACTTCGGAGTCCGTCTGGATTCAGGTGATATTTCTTACCTCACACGCGAAGTCCGAAAAGAACTCGACAAGGCCGGATTCCCGCAGGCAAAAATCTGCGTCTCAAACGAGCTTACCGAGGAAATCATCGAGACTCTGGTTCAGCAGGACACACCGATTAACTCATGGGGTGTCGGAACTCACATGGTAACAGGCGGAAACGAGGCCAGCTTCACAGGCGTTTACAAGCTCGGAGCTAGGCACGATGAGGCAACAGACCAGATGCAGCCTGCAATGAAATTCAGCGACAACCCGGAGAAAAACACAAACCCAGGAATCAAAAATGTATTCCGCCTGTACGATGAGGAAGGAAATGCAAAGGCCGACATCATCGCACGAAAGGACGAGGTTATCGAGCCAGGCAAAGAATACCGCTACTATCACCCTATGGTAGATTACCGCCAGTTCGCTTTCACGGCAGCAAAAGTTGAGCCGATGCTCAAAAAAGTTGTCGAGGGTGGAAACAGAATCGGCGAAAAGAGAACCGAGGCCGAGACATTGCGGAAAGCCCGCGAGACAATGCAGAAGCAGCTTGAGAGCTTCGACGGCTCATACAAGCGAATCCTCAACCCGCACATCTACAAAGTCTCGCTCACCGAGGCAATGAAAGAGCTCAAGATGGAGTTCATCAAAGCCCGAATCAAATAATTTACGATAAGTAATCATTACGGATGTTCTTCAGGGCGAAGGACATCCGTTTTTTTTTAATATCAGGATAAATCATCGCAAGAACAGCTTATAGTAGCCGGTCCTTGTCCGCATAAGCTCAATGTCGCAGAAAGGGGAAGATTTTATACATTTTCGGAGCCTTGCGATATATGAATACGCGCTTTTCCTGCAAAACATTCCGGAGCTGTGATTCTGATTAAGATAGCTGAGAATCTCATCAATCGACACCTCCTTTCCGTGCCTTTTATAAAGGAAAATAAGAAGATTGTAAATTGATGGAGGCATATCGGCATTTTTTCTGAAACTCTCCATTAAGTTTCTGAGAGGCCTTTCACGAAGCCGAAATTCATTGCTTGCTGCTGAAGTTTTTTTGGAATCCGGCATAAGTTTCTTCAATTCATCGGATTTTTCAGCTGAAAATATTTTTCTGAAAAGCGGGATCAAGTAATGAAGGTTTTGCGTATCATAGCGGAATTCATTCTCTGAAATCCATTTTCCAACCTGGGCATCCACCGGAAGATCCGGCCCGCCAATCATAATGACAGGAATAGCAAGTTTGTTGGATTCAAAAAGATTGTAGATAAAATCAATTGATTTCCAGTGCAATTCGTAATCAAGAAGCAGCAGGTCAGACTTGACGCCACCGAAAACAACCATATCCAGAAGCAGAAGCAAATCCTCATAGAAAACGAATTTGTCCCCGACTTTTGAAATCATTTCATAAAGCATCTCAAAAACTTTTCGATTTCGGCCAGAACAAATGAAACACACTTTTATCTCCAATATTTTTAAATTGCATTTTTATACGACAACGTTTTCTTTGCCATACATTTATATAATCGGAGAGTATAAAGACAAATTCAAGGATTTTTCTGACATTTTTTACAAATTTTTATTATCGGAATCATTTACACTGAGTATTAATTAAATTTTCACTCATTTAAATTGAATATCAAGGATTCAGCTTCCATTCCCCATATTCATCAACAATCTGAGTCTTCATGCTCTGGAGAGGCCGCCATACAACGCTGATTGTAAAATATGGGCTGAAATCATAATAAGATTTTCCATCGTCACGAGAGTAGCCCTTGGTCGATTGCGTCATAAGGCGTGGTTTAATACTGAACGAGCAGTTCAAATCCCAGTCATCAAGCTCGTGCGTCACATCAATTTTAAAGCTCTGGATTTTGAATGCACTTTTTGTTCTTTTCTGCTCATCATCAAAGCGGAATGAATCAATCAAGTCCTGAAGAATATTTCGCTCACCCTGTCCGCCATAATACTTTTTGTAATCTTCCTCGGAGCAGAAGTATCGGTAAATTATGCTGTTTTTTGTCTCCGCGCTGAATGTTATGTTGAGGAAATTATTGACTTTAAAAGTAAGCCCCGGAATGAATCTGAAATAGCTGCTTGTCGGGCGCAGGAAGTCATAACCAATACTCGTTGACAATGACGGAGCAAATGAAAGCCTCTCCTTCAAATGCTTGAAAGTTTTTGAAGGGCTTGAATAAGACAAATTGAACTGATAAGGCTGGAATTCTTTCGTAGAATTTGATACCCAGCCTTTTCCACTTTTGAAATCGTAACCAGCGATATACGAAGCCGTATAAGAAGCCTGAAGACCGTAACCAGAAAGCGAGAATTTAAGGGAATCCTTTTCCTCATCCTCAAGATTATAAACAAAATTCTGTGTGAACTTAAGCTTGCTGTCAAACATGCTCACAGTAAAGCTCTGATTGAAATTTTCCTTTATCCATGTATCATCATCCTTGCTTTTCTTTTTGACACCAGTTCCAGCCGTAAAAACAATGTATGGGAAGCCAAGAGTTAAATCTCCATGATAAGAATCTACCTGCGGGGGCAATGTCGTCGTAAGAGAAAGTTTCTGATAGACCTTTTTGTCGAATTCATTAGCTCCAAGAACGAAATTCAAGTTGTGTACCGTAAAACAATCCTCATCAGTCAAATCCGGCTTGTGATAATCCCACTCTGGATTGTCAGCATCACCGACGAATTCAGTGCGAATCATCTTAATTGTTGTATTCCATGTGAGCGAAGTCTCAGAAAAATGCTTGGTGTAGCCAAAAGGTTTTAAAGAAAGAGCGTTCACATCGGTCAAATCCATTTTTCGAGCCGCGTAATCTGATTTCTGAGTAGATTTTATTGAACTTTCGGATGAATAGTCTTCGTTTATGTAAGGATGCTTCTGATAAACAGGATTAAAAGTGAATGTATCTGTGAGCGAGATAAAACTGTCCCTGTAACCGACGGTGCTTGTAAGCGTAGTCGGAGATTTTACCTGAATATAAGACTGCTGCATGTCACTCCACATAAAATCTTCAGGAGTCTTAAGTTTTGAGGATGAATAGGTGAACTGCGATGTAAAATCAGGAGAAACACTATAATTCAGGGAATATGCCACTCCGTTTATGTTCGTGGTACTGAAACTTGGCGAAGTCAGCTCAGGAAGATATTTTTCACCGTAAACAGCATCTTCTTTTTTCTCTTCTTCCTCCGAGTTTTCATCCTCGGATTTTTTTTCATCGGATTTTTCGCCCGCGGATTCTTTTTCATCAGGATTTTCATCTGATTCAGAATCTTTTTTTTCAGTCGTATTCAAATCGCCAGGAGGAGTAAGCGTTACATTTGCAGACGAGGTTTTTGAAGCCTTTTTTGACGGAAACTGAACGAGAGTTCCTGCGACCCTTCCAGAAACTTTGAACGGAGTAATCTGCGAAGGATAATAGAATTTTTGTTCAGGCGTGTATTTTTCCCATTCCCCAGAAGAATCATATCGTGAATCAATTTTCAGGTTTTCATTAGCCTTAGAAGAATACACGACGGAAGAACCGAAATTAGAAAGCGAGAGGCTGGTTATATACGGATTCAGGATTTCAGGAACCTTTAAATTGTATGAGCCGTTGACAGCCCATGTGAATGAAGATATATCCGAAATTGTCAACTCGTCCGTTGTAGAGCCGGTATTTGTTCCGTTCATGGCAAAATCAATCCAGTCCATCGTCTCCGCGCGGGTGTTAAAATCGTAGTTAAAGAACGGATCAGAATAAATCGGCATGGCGAAAGTAAGGGATAACGGTTTTGCCAGTGTAAATTTCAAATTCGCCTGATAGCGGTACGGGAGTTCTTTTCCCATAAAATTTGATTTGTCGTTTATTATTTCGCCGGAAGCATTTTTTGCAAGGTACTGGGCATTTTTACGGAATATCGTGTTGGAAAAACCAAGTTCAAGGTTCGTCTCAAGACTTGTCATTACAGAATTCGGAGCAAAAACGCCGTCAAAACCAACCATCGCGCCCATATTCGCATAATAATCGGCCATGACTTTAAAATATTTTGATGTATCGCCACTGTAATTCTCGTCAAGATTGTGAAGTACAAGACCTTCCCGCCTCTGCTCCTTCATGGTACCAGTGTTCATGAAGCTGAAGAAGTTGATTTTATCATCCTTCGATGAGGAACTTGAGCTGCTTGAATTTAGTTTCGCATTGATGTCCGCAGAGCTTACAGCATTGGAGCCTTTTCTTCCATAAAGATAGGTAGTCGTGTTGATGTAATAACCTTCCCTCTGCCTGTATCCGAACGCAGGGTTAAAAACAAGCTCATCCTTTGGATAATAGAATGCAGGAAGATACAGAAGAGGAACCCGGCCAACGAAAAGCCGGGCATTAAGGAATGCAAATTCACCGCCTGGCAAAAGCCAGATTCTGGTTGCCTTGATTCGCCAGTGAGGGTTCTCGTCATCACAAAATGTCAGTTCGCCGGATTTAAAGGCAATAGTTCCGCCTGAGTCCCGGCCAAAAACATCCGAAGCTACGATAAGTGTGGACCCGCTCGGAAGATTGATCGCATCGCTTGAAGTCTGGACAGCCCTGCCGTCATCAAAAACACCCTCAAGTGTCGCCGTGTTGAACAAAAGGCTTGCCGCAGTAATTTTTTCTCCGCCGCCACTTCCACCGCTCTGCTCAAGGGCAACTGAACCTTCCGCATACAGCATTTCCGTAACACGGTTGTAATTTATCCGTTCCGCAACAATGGTTGTCTTTGTGCCGCCCCTGCTCACCGAGATTTTGACATTTCCTGTAAGCACGATACAGTCATCGCCGCTAACAGGATCTTTTGAATTCTCAACTTTCTGTGCCTGATCAATAGAAATAACTGACTTCTCACTCTCCGCCGCAAAAAGCGGGAGCGATAAAAAAGAGAAAATCAAAACTGCAAGCACAAAAAACTTTTTTTTCATATATTTAAACCACAGATGTCACAGATTACACGGATTAGAAATTTTCAGTTAAGAAAGATGCTCGTAATTCTATCAAGCGACCTTCAATACCCCAATATTATAATCTGTGAAATCTGTGTAATCTGTGGTTATTCTTCCCTATGACCGTGTTTCAAGGTGTCCTCGATGAATTTTCCGGTATAGCTGCCAGTTTCCTGCCAGCGAGCGGCTACTTCCTCAGGCGTTCCTGTGTCAACGATTGTTCCGCCCTTGTTTCCTCCGTCTGGCCCAAGGTCGATGATGTAGTCTGCCTGAGCGATTACATCAAGGTTGTGCTCAATCATCACCACAGAGTTTCCTTTGTCAACGAGCCGCTGAATTACTTCCATTAACACTTTTACATCCGCAAAATGAAGGCCGGTTGTTGGTTCGTCAAGAATGTAGAGAGTTTTGCCAGTTGAAGGACGGGCAAGCTCCGTCGCAAGCTTAACTCGCTGAGCCTCGCCACCACTCAAGGTGAGAGCCGACTGCCCCAGCTGAATATAGCCCAGGCCCACACTCTTCAAAGTCTCAAGCTTTCGTGAGATGTGGGGAATCGCGTTGAAAAAATCCGCCGCCTCTTCAATCGTCATGTTGAGAACGTCGGAAATATTCTTACCCTTGTAGCGCACGTCCAGAGTTTCCTGATTAAAGCGGTGTCCGTGACAGACATCGCACTGAATGAAAACATCAGGAAGAAAGTTCATTTCGATTGTAATTGTGCCCGCGCCCTGACAGTTTTCGCAGCGGCCGCCCTTTACATTGAAGCTGAAACGACCGGATTTGTAGCCTCGTGCCTTTGAGTCTGGCAAAGAAGCATAAAGTTCGCGGATTGAGTCAAAAACTCCGACATAAGTGACAGGATTGCTTCGCGGAGTGCGGCCGATCGGGCTCTGGTCAATGTTTATTACCTTGTCGATATTCTCAATTCCTTCGATTGAATCATGCTCGCCTGCCCGATAGTCGGTTTTCATAAGAGTGTTCGATACGACAGGATAGAAAACATCGCTGAGCAAAGTTGACTTTCCGCTGCCGGAAACGCCTGTGATACAGGTGAAAGTGCCGAGCGGAATCTTCACGCTGACATTCTTAAGATTATGCTCACGAACTCCATTTATCGAAATGAAATTTCCGTTTCCGCGACGCCGCTCTTTTGGAATCGGCATAAAAATCGTGCCTTTAAGATACTGGCCCGTGATGCTCTCCGGGACTTCCATAACTTGGGAAGGAGTTCCGGAAGCGATTACATTTCCACCGTGAACGCCCGCCCCAGGACCGATGTCAACAAGCCAGTCGGCCGTGCGCAAAGTCTGCTCATCATGCTCAACGACAATCACAGTGTTTTTGAGATCGCGAAGATAAGTGAGCGTGTCAATGAGACGCTCGTTGTCCCGCTGGTGCAGTCCAATCGAAGGCTCGTCAAGAATGTACATTACGCCTGTGAGACCGGAACCAATCTGAGTTGCAAGCCGGATTCGCTGAGCCTCGCCGCCGCTCAAAGTACCGGCAGACCGCTCCAAAGTGAGATAATCAAGACCGACATTCTTTAAGAAAGTGAGCCGGGCCTTTATTTCCTTTATAATCTGAGAAGAAATGAGTTTTTCGGTATCGGTAAGCTCAAGTTTTTCGATAAAATCAAGGCTTTCAATTACGCTCAAAGCACACAGGTCAATGATGTTCTTTCCGCCCACCGTAACGCCCAGAGCTTCAGGACGAAGCCTCTTTCCGTGACAGCAAGTACACTCAGAGACAGACATAAAACGCTCTTCCATTCGGACACGCTGACTTTCGCCCCATGCCTCGTTGTGCCGACGCTTCATGTCAGCCCATATGCCGATCCAGGGGCGTTTGTACTCGGAGAAGCCCTCGCCGCTCTGCTTTCGGTAAATCCAGTGCATGATTTTAGTGTCATCGCCCTTCCATAAAAATTCGCGCTGGCTTTCGCTCAATTCTTTAACAGGAGTATCGAGCGTAAATCCGCCAGTCTCGGCAACAGCGCCAAAAAGCGATTTGTTCCACTCGCTGTCAGGATTGTAGAACGGCAGGGCACCTTCGTTAAAGGAAAGCGAGTCGTCCGGAAGGATTTTTTTGGCATCCCATTCCATTTTTTCGCCGATGCCGGTACATTCCGGGCAGGCACCAAAGGGATTATTAAAAGAAAAAAGACGAGGCTGAAGCTCTGGAACAGAAATTCCGCAGTCAGGGCAGGCATTTTTCTGGCTGAAAAAGACTTCTTCTTCGTGATAGCCCTTTTCGCTGTCGTCATTCACACGACGAAGGACAATAACGACGCCGTTTGCAGCCTGTAAAGCCGCCTCAACTGACTCTGCAAGACGCTTTCGTGAGTCTTCTTTAATCGCGATTCGGTCAACTACGATTTCAATCGTGTGCTTTTTCTGCTTGTCGAGCTTAATCGTGTCATCAAGCTCAACCATAAGGCCGTCAATTCGTGCGCGGACAAAGCCTGACTTCTGAGCATCTTCGATGATTTTCTGATGCTCGCCCTTTTTACCACGGATGACAGGAGCAAGAATGGTGAGACGAGTGCCCTCACCCCAGCCCAAAATCGTGTCGATAATTTGATCTTCGCTCTGCTCCTTAATCTCCCGGCCACAATTCGGACAATGAGCATGACCTATGCGTGCAAAAAGAAGACGGTAATAATCGTAAATTTCTGTGACGGTGCCCACGGTTGAGCGCGGATTATTGTGAGTCGTCTTCTGCTCGATGGAAATTGCAGGAGAAAGGCCTTCGATTAAATCAACATCAGGCTTGTCCATGCTGCCCAAAAATTGCCGTGCATACGAAGAAAGACTCTCCATATAACGCCGCTGGCCCTCTGCAAAAAGAGTGTCAAAAGCAAGACTGGATTTGCCACTTCCAGAAAGGCCTGAAATGACTACAAGTTTGTTGCGGGGAATCTCAACGCTGATATTCTTAAGATTGTGCTCGCGGGCGCCCTGAATTACAATCTTCTCGCCCGAAACAGAATGAATTGCTTTATTATCGATAATATTACTCACGAAGACATTATAGCAAATTTACGGCGAAGTCCGCAACAAAGGCCACCACACAGCAGGCAATGGACACCGGGAAAAGCCCCGCGCCAAAGAAGGCAAGGACGCCTCCCACCACAAGTGCCGCCGCTCCTGCCGATGGGAAATTTTATTTTAAACTGGAATTCGTAACGGAGCAGAAAAAATCTTTTCCCCACAAAGCAAGTTTTGTGCTGTCGCCAATAAATGGAAGAACATCCTGTTTTGCAATTTCAAAATCAACCAATGCAAAACGCTCACATAAAAGCTCTTTCAGTTTTTGTGAAGTAAGCTTCTCATCCACATTCCATTTTCCGCTCTGTTCGAGTCGTTTTTGCAGATGAAAAAGATTCGGTTGTGTTCCGCGGGCAAGATACCAAAGATAATCATAAAAATCACGGCCTTTCACACGGTTTTTCCATGCACGACACAACACGGCATGAATTTTTCCCGCAAACAGCGAACCTTCATCGTACATCTGAACAAGGTACGGGATAGGAAGAAGAGCGTATTTTGTTTCAAACTTCGCTCCTTCAGGCGGATTTGTGTCAATCTCGAATTTAATTTTTATGAGTTCAGTGTCAGTTACACCAAGAACTTTTTCATTCGCAGGCATGATTTTTAAAAGATGAGTCAGCGTTCCGCCCTTTATAAAAGCAGACTGTACGTCACTTTCTGAAGATTTTTCTTTACGCTCTACCGAAAGCTCAAATCCGTTTGCCAGAAGCTCTTCCCGAAGGTATGAAAAATAAGAGTCAATTTCAAAAGTTTCATCTTTTGAAAGCAGAGAAAAATCCATGTCTTCAGAAAAGCGGTCAAGACCATAAAAAATCCTTAAAGCCGTTCCACCGTAAAAAGCCGCCTTATTGAAAAATCCTCCGCGCGAAAGTCCGCACAAAGCAACTTCCTGAATCACTTCTTTCAGAGCATTTTTGTATTCGGCTGTGTTTTTACAGCCATACTTTTCTATCATCTGCTGTACTGGTGTTGTCATTTTATTTTTCTCCGGATTTTATTTTCTTTTGCAAAAAGGATTTCAACAACTTGAGATTCGTTGATTTATATAAATCACACAAATCGCAAAGAAGTCTAAAATCAGCCGTCTCAAAATCAGATTCATCAATACGAAGATTTTCAAAAAGATAGGAACGAAGCTGTTTTTCTGACACAAGCGGACTTTCTCTGTAAAGGGTATCACACAGGCTTTTTTCTTTTCCTGCAATCAGAAAACTCCTTTCACCTTCATTTTTGATGTAAACCTCATAGGGGAAAGCAGTTTTTGGAATATCACGATACAAAAACAAGCCGAAATCAGATTCAAAACGCTTCGTCCTGTTTTTTCCAAAAGTAGCAGACATGACAGCCTCAACCCGCTCAGGAATCCATCCCCAAAAAGAAAGTGCCGTCTCAAAGGAAATATACGAAGGACCATAAATTGCTGACGAAAGCAGAATCGGCGGAACAGATTCTTCAGTCTCATAAAGCCCCTTTACAACCTTGAACAGTTTTTTTTGCTTTTCCAATGCAAGAAGCTTGTTCTTCGGAGCCTTATACTGAGACTGTAATTCCCAGATTAACTCGAAAGAAGTTTTCAACACACCCGATTTCCTCCATTAAGTTTAATTTTAATCAACTTTCTGGAGAAAATCAAGACAAAGTTTAAACAAAATCCAAGTTAAAAAAGAGACAAATCGAAGCGAATAAGACCAGAGTGTGTGAGATTCTCATTATTCCTCAAGCTTCCAGTTTTCTTCCTTGAAAATGTCATCATGAACAGAATACCAGTGTCCATCCGAGATATCGAAGGTTGTACCGTTATATTTTGAAACATCCCAATGCAGGGAAGATGTTACCAGTTGCGGATGAGCCGCTTTTTCTTCATTGTTAATGCTTTTTCCAGTAAAAGGATTCTTCGGATTTTCAATCACATCTTTTACAGCAAGAGTTGGAACATCAGCGTTAGTCATAAATTCATTTGATGTCTTAAATTCAGTTGAGTTAAAGTCTTTTACCATCAAAAGAGGATTGCACCACTCAACATCAATTTCCGGATTTTTCATCAAAAGATTCTCAAACTGAGCAAGTCCCCGTCCATGGTCAGCGACAAGGATAATTCTTGTGTTATCATAAACTCCATTTTTTCTCATGAAATCAAACCATTTTCCTAACGCTAAAAAAGAAGCAATGTTCGCATGGTAATGAAGAAGCTGCTCATCATTTTTTAAAGCAATTTTTCCTTCCGCCGCAGTCTTGAAATTTGAATTGTCAACATATTCAGTAAGCTCATAATCAGGAAGCTGAAAAAGCTGAAAGGGTTCATGCGTAGCAGAATTCTGAATATTCAAGAAGTTGTCTGAAGCTTTTTCATCAATTTTAGTAAGTAGAGGCAGGCTCTCAAGAACACAATATTGGTTCAAAAACGTCATGCTCAATTCTGTGTTTTTGTAAGGATTTGTTTTTGAGTCATAATAATTTCCGTTGCTATAAGGTCGAATTTCGAGTTTTAGATAAATTTACAAAAAAAGGCATTCTCTGTAAAATTTTGAATAACTACAAACAAAATAACGGAGAAATGCCATGACTGAAAACAGCCTGACAACATTATATTGCATAGTTGACGACTTTATCCATAGGTTCCTTGAGACTTCTGCCGGTAAAAAGAACCTGTCGATTTACTATGGCAGGCGTGGGCCTAAACGCAGGATGCGAATTGCGGATGTAGTGACCTTGAACCTTGTCCGCATTTTCGACAGGTCTGGCGACCTTAAGACTTTC
>NZ_JAFRNB010000071.1 GCF_017430385.1 Treponema sp. | reverse complement strand
CCAGAGTACCAAAAGAAACATTTTCCATGAAGTTAAGACTATATTAAATAAAAAAATATGTCAATTTGAAGAATTATTAAAATCAGAGCATAAATCTGCGGCTTCAAGCAATTTTTTTGTATACGGATGTTCTGGATTTCTTAGCAATTCTGATATTGGTTTTTCTTCCACGATTTTGCCTTTGTACATCACGCCGATTCGGTCAGCCAGGCGCGCCGTGACTTTAAGATTGTGGGAGATAAACAAGTAGGTCAGTTTGAAAGATTTCTGCATTCCTTTCAGGAGCTTGAGAATTTGAGCCTGTATCAGAACATCGAGGGAGCTCACACATTCATCGCACACGACAAATTCTGGCCGGAGAATCATCGCGCTTGCAATGGCGACCCGCTGCCTTTGACCGCCGCTCAGCTCCGAAGGATATTTTTCAAGAACATCTGGCGGAAGCGCGACCAAAGTACGCATTTCATTTACAAGCCGCTTGCGTTCCTGGAAATTTTCGCCAATTTTATGGATTTTAAGACCTTCTTCGATAATCGAGCCGATTTTGTGCTTGGGATTGAGTGAAGCATACGGATCCTGGAAGATAATCTGCACTTTTTTGCGGAATTCAAGCATTTTTCTGCGGTTAAAAAGAGAAATATCCTGACCTTCAAAAAAAATCTTCCCGGAATCAGGATTTTCAAGAGAGCAGAGGAGATTTCCAAGCGTAGACTTGCCTGAACCAGACTCGCCCACAAGTCCATAAATCTCACCGCGCCCGACAGAAAAAGAAATCCCGTCAACAGCCCGAACAGCCCCGCTCTTGCCGGAGAAAGTCTTAACTAAATCGACACACTTAAAAATTTCTTCCATAAAAACAAAACTTCCCAAAAAAACTGCTCACTGCTCACTGCTAATTGCAGCCTGCTACTTGCTGACTGCTTGAACTAACGCTGTAGTGTATTCATGCCGGGGATTTTTGAAAATCTCTTCCGTGCTGCCAGATTCAACAATCCGCCCTTTATACATGATGTAAACCCGCGAGCAAAGTTTTTTGACCACGCTCAAATCATGGCTGATTAAAAGCATCGCCGTGTTCCGCTGTTCCCGCAAATTCTGCAAAATGTGGATTATTTCTTCCTGAGTTGAGACATCGAGGGCTGTTGTCGGCTCATCGGCAATCAAAAGTCGTGGGGAATTCATAAGACTGCTCGCAATCATAATCCGCTGTTTCATGCCTCCAGAAAGCTCGTGTGGAAAACTTCGTAAAATCCGCTCTGTGTCCGAAAGCCCCGAAAGTCGTGCAAGTTCCGCCGCCTTATTGCGAGCCACGTCCTTTTTCATGCCGTGAATCAGTCCGCTCTCTTCAATTTGCTTTCCAACCCGAATCAGAGGATTGAGGCTTGTCATCGGTTCCTGAAAAATCATCGAAATTTCTTTGCCGGAAATGGCTCGGAATTCTTTTTCGTCCATTGAAGAAATATTTTTGCCGCCCAAAAGAATCTCGCCGCCGGTCATGCAAATGTTCTCAGGGAGAAGGTGCATCGTGGCAAGTGAAGTCATCGTCTTTCCGCTGCCACTCTCGCCAATCAAGGCCACAAATTCGCCCTCATCAACCGAAAGCGAAATATCCTGAAGAATCGGCGTGCGTTTTTCACGGAGAGAAAATTCTACTGAAAGGTGATTGATTTGAAAGAGCATAAGAAAAACTCACCACACCAACTGCAATCCGTTCGGTTCGTATAAAGGGAAATTGTGGTCGCGGCTTAGCATCACGAGATTTTTGCGGATTGCAAGATGAATCAACATTCTGTCGAAAGGGTCTTTGTGATATTTTTGGGGCGGAAGCTCCTTGTAAGTGATAAAATCATAAGCATCGGGATTCAGAATCTCAAAATCGTAATTTTTGGCGATATTCGGAAGCAAAATCGAATTGATTCCATTTAGAGAATATTTTCCGAGTTGCTCTTTAATCGCAACTTCCCAGAAAGAAATCGTGCTCACATATACCGGATTTTCGTTTGATTCAAGAATATCGCGGACTTTTGAAGAAAGCTCGCCCGTATTCAAAAATGACCACAAAAAAGTGTGCGTATCTAAGAGGTAGCCGACTGAATTTTCCATACAAACTTACTCCTCGCCCAAGAATTCTTCCAGTGTAATTTTACCGTCGCCTTGTTCTGAAAAGCTCGCTTTTCCTTCGTAAGTGCCAAGTACACGCCTTTTCTTTGAGGATTCAAGCGGTGAAAGAATGGCAACAGGCTTTTTTGAGCGGCCAAAAAGAATCTGGAACTGCTCGCCCATCTGAACCTGAGCCAAAACTGAGGAAAAATCCGCCTTAAAATCCGCAACGGTCATCTGAATCATGGTTTAAGTATATCATAAGTTGTCAACTTGTCAAGTTATGCTCTCACAACGCTTCCCACTGCTCATCATTAAAATCGCAGTAGTGCAAGTCCTGCTCAAAGTTTGTGCTTGCGGCAAAACCGACAATTCGCCAGCAGAGTGAAGTTCTTCCCAATAATCCGCATGGTCTTTAGTGCCGGTAATCGCCTCGCCATAAGGAAGGCCGTCAGCGGGATTACAGAATTAGCCGCTTCGAGCCAGACTTTACCGTTCTGATAAATTTCGGAAGAAAAAAAGACCCACGAATGTAAAATCGAACGATTAACTTTGTAAAATAAAAAATCAACCCGAAGGGAGCGACACAAATCATCCCTATTCCCCGTTCACTTCCGAGATTCCGTCGCCGAGCAGATTAAAGCCTGCGACCAGAGCCGTCAAGAAAAAGGCCGGGATTAAAACGCCCTGCGGAGAGCTGAAAATGAATCTTTGTGCGTCGTTCAACATTCTGCCGAAACTTGGGGCGGGCGGCTGGATTCCTAAACCGAGGTAGCTCAAGCCTGACTCACTCAGAATTGCCAGAGCGAACGAAAGCGAGCAAGTCACCAGAATTTCCGGGAGCGCGTTCGGCAAAATGTGAACGAGCATAATCCTTGCGTGAGAAGCACCCCTTGCCCGCGCCGACTTCACGAAAAGCGAATTCCTGTACTTCAAAAAACTTGCCCGCGTAATTCTTGTGAATCGTGGGATGCTCATTATGCAAAGCGCGAGGATCGTAATTTTGGGTTCTGTGCCAAAAACTGCAATCAGCATGAGAGCAAGCAGGATTCCTGGGAAAGCCATCTGAACCGTGACAAGTTTTTGAATGACTAAATCAAACCATCCGCCAAAATAGCCCGAAACCGAGCCAAGCAAAATCCCAGCCACGCAGCCGAAAATCATCACCGCAAATCCGATTCCAAAAGAAATCCGGGTGCCGACCAAAAGACGAGAAAGCACATCGCGGCCGAGGTGGTCAGTGCCGAGCAAATGTTTTGCTGAAAATGAAGCGAATTTCTGGCTCGAATCTGGAAAATTCGGGTCACAAGGAAGATGAAAAATCCCTGCAATCATAAAAATCACGAAAAATGCGACTAGACAAAAACCGAGCAGGAAAGATTTGTTCTGAAAATATCGTTTCATTTCATCGCCCTCACTCGCGGGTCAATCAGCGTGTAAATCACATCGACCAGAAAATTGCAGAAAAGTGTAATCAAAGCCAGATAAAGTACGAGAGCCTGAATCAACGGGAAGTCGCGTGTGGAAATTGAGCTTGCGATGAGCCGACCAATCCCAGGAAGAGAAAAAACATTCTCGACGATGATGCTTCCGCCCAAAATTTCTGTCATAATCAGGCCGAGAGTGGTAACGGATGGCAAAAGTGCGTTCCGCAAAATATGCCTTGTAATCACGCCCCATTCCGAAAGCCCCTTGCTGCGAGCCGTGCGCACATAATCCTGTTTTCCCTGATTCAAAATGCTCGTGGTCGTGTAGCGCGCAAGAATCGCCCCGGAACCAAGAGAAAGCGAAAAAGCCGGAAGCACAAGAGAATGAAGCCACGCAAAAAATCCCTGTGAAAGTTTGGAATATCCCATCGCCGGGAAAAGTCCGAGCTTAACCGAAAAAATCAAAATCAAAAGAAGGGCAGTGCAGAACGACGGCACCGAAAACCAAATCGAATGGATTGAAACGAGCGGCTTAAAAAATCTGGTTTTGCGAATATAAGCGTACAAAAAGCCGAAAAAAAATCCAATCAGCATTGTAAAAAGCAAAGTGACCGAAGCAAGGCTCAGAGTGACGGCAAAACTTCCACGAATCAGCTTGGAAACGCTCTGATTGTACTGATAGGAAGTGCCGAAATCTCCGCGAACGACTTGCCAAGCCCACGAAATGTATCGTTCTGGAAGGCTTTTGTCCAAGCCCATTTTCTGTTCGAGCGCGGTGATTTGTGCGGAATCAGCTTCTGGCCCCAAAATCGCAAGAGCCGGATTGCCCGGCAAAAGCTGAAAAGTCAGAAAAGTGAGGAGCGAAATCAAAAAAAGAGTCGTGAGAAAATCAAGAAATTTTTTAAGATAAAACATCACTTCCCTTAAATGCGTCCTTTTTGCGTACATCAGCGTAAGGCCGCTTCCTACTCCCCAGCAAAATACATTTTCGCGAAATTGTAGAACAGCACTGGATATGTTTCGTAGCCACGGACATCTTTTCGGAGAAGGACTGTGTTGTTCGGGTCCGCGATGAAGACGGCCGGTGCTGATTTTGTGAGCAATTCCTGGCAGTATTTGTAATATTTGATTCTCTTTGACAAATCTGTTTCCTGATCAGCCTTTGTGAAAGTCTCGTCAAAAACAGGATTGTTGTAGCGGGTGAAATTTCGTTTGTAAGAAGAGTAATATCGTCTCAAAACTTCGCTTGGCTCCAGTTTGCCGCCAAAAGCAATCACCGTCGCCTGATAGTCAAATTTTGTGTAAACCTGATCGAGCCATGTCGTCCATTCAACAGTCTTGATGTGACAGCGGATGCCGATTTGCTCAAGCTGCTTTGCGATAATCTGAGCTGTATCAACATGAATCCTGTAGTTGCCCGGAACTGTGATTTCCAAATCAAATCCGTTTGTGAATCCGGCCGATGCAAGAAGATTTTTTGCCGTAGCCGCATCATTTTTGTAGACTTCGGAAAGGCGGTCATTGTAGTACTCGCCCAAAATCGGTGAGAAATTGCTGTAAAGTTTTGTTCCGAATCCGCCCATCGCGCCTGCAATAATCTCGTCCTTGTTTACGGCCATTGTGATTGCCTGTCGAACCAGAGGATTGTCGAGCGGTTTTACTGAATTGTTGAGTCCGAGCACCTGAACCATGTTCTGCGGAGCCGAAAAAAGCTGGAATTTCTTTTCGAGGGATTTTGCATTCTCTGCTGAAAGCATCTGGCCGATATCAAGCTGCTTGGTCTGCAATGCCGAAAGAATCGCATTCTCGTCGCTCATAACATAGATTTCAATCCGAGGAATTTTAGGCTCGTTCTCGCTGTTCCAGTAATTTTCATTCTTTTCGAGCACGACTTTCTGATGAAGCTGGTACTCTACGAATTTGTACGCGCCTGTTCCGATTGGTTTTTCTGCATGATTTGTGTAACCGACCGGCAAAATCGGGCAGAAATTGAGTGCCAAAAAGCCGCCCAGAGGATTTTTTGTCTTAATCACAAAAGTGTGTTCATCTGGCGCAGAAATCGATTCAATGTCGCGAGCCATCATGTCTGATTTGACAGTGTTGCCGTTCAAGCCCGCAAGATTTTCGTAAGTGTAAACACAATCCGCGCTCGTAAAATCCGCACCGTTATGGAACTTAACGCCCTTGCGCAAACGGAATGTGTAAGTCACCTTGTCGTCAGAAATTTCGTAAGATTCGCAGAGGGCAGGGTGAATCTTGCCCCGCTCGTCAAAAGAAAGAAGTCCGTCAAAAATGTTGTAATAAATCGCCGCCGTATCAGCCGCCGCAGACTCCCACGGGAAAAATGAATCCGGCTCCGAAGAGACATTCATGCGAAGAACATCTTTGGAATCCTTGCTGCCGCACGAAAAAAACAGCATCAAAGAAGCCATAATAATAGAGAGAAAAATTGATTTTTTCATTGTTTTTATTCCTGTCCGCAAATCAAATAATAAATTCTGTTCAAATCGTCTTTTGTGAAGAACTGGATTTCTACGCTTCCGCGCTCCATGTTGCCTTTGATTTGTACTTTTGTTCCGAGTTTTTCAATGAACTGCTGTTCCAGAGCAACGAGATTCGGGTCTTTCTGGGATTCTTTCGAATCTTTTGCAGGTTTGACACCGTTTCCGGCTCCTTCATTCAATGCCCTTGCCATTTCTTCGGCTTCACGGACATTCATTCCTGTTCCGATGATTTTTGCAAAAAGAATTCGCATGTCAGCCGGATCTTTTACGGAAAGAAGTGCGCGTGCATGTCCCGCCGTGATGTGCCCCTGAACAAGAGAAGCGCGCATGTCTTCCGGCAATTTCAAAAGTCGGACAGCGTTCGCAACGGTCGATCGGTTTTTGCCAACGCGAGCCGCAACCTGCTCCTGACTCAATCCTGAAAGTTCCATAAGCTCGTAATAAGCTTCGGCTTCTTCGATTGGGTTCAAATCCTCACGCTGAATATTTTCAATAAGGGCGATTTCAAGCTTTTTCTGGTCAGAGTATTTTCGGAGCTGAACAGGAACTTCGGCAAGATTCGCAATTTTTGCAGCGCGAGTTCGTCGTTCGCCGGCAATAATATAGAAGGAACCGTCACCAGCATCCTCAACTGTGATTGCCTGTAAAATTCCGTGCTCGCGGATTGAATCTGCAAGCTCGTGAAGTGCTTCTTCTTCAAATTCTTTTCGCGGCTGATGCGGGTTCGGCTTGAGCAAATCAACGCTGACCCAAAGCTGACCGTTCTCATCAACATTGATTCCAGCCGGCAATTTTCGTTCTCCGCGGGCAACTTCTTCCGGGATGTTTCCTGCTTCGACAGCCTTTACAACAGCCTGGGCTGCTTCCTGTGCCTGAGATTGCTCCTGAGCTACATTCTGAGCCTCTGCCGCCGGATTAGTTTTTTCTTCTGCGTGGGATTCGTGAGATTCCTCGTGATTGTGATTCGGCACGAAGTCGTCTGCGCTAAGGCCTGCTTTTCCCATGAGCGCGTCAACACCTGCCCCAAGACCGAATTTCTTAGCCACGGTTGATTACCTCTTCCGCAAGTTTTTTGTAGCTTTTTGCGCCAACACAAGCCGGATCGTAAAGACAAATCGGCTGACCGTGAGAAGGTGCCTCTGAAAGACGAATGTTTCGTGGAATGATTGTGTTGAAAACAGCATCCTTGAAATATGCCTGGACATTTCTTACGACATCCTGAGCCAGTCGGGTGCGGCTGTCATACATCGTAAAGAAAATTCCGCCCAAAGCAAGGTTCGGATTTGTCGTAGACTGAACTCGTTTTACAGTCTGCAAAAGGAGCGTTATTCCTTCCAAAGCAAAATATTCACACTGCATCGGAACCAAAACCGCATCCGCAGCCGTAAGACCGTTCGTAGTCAAAATGCCGAGGGAAGGCGGGCAGTCAATCAAAATATAATCGTAAACGCTTTTGAGAGGTTCAAGAGTTTCTTTAAGGATAAAATCGCGCTTGTCCACAGGAACTTTTGTCGCATCCGCAAACTCAATCGCAGCTCCGGCCAAGTCCTCGTCCGCACAAATCGCATCGAGGTTCGGAACGGCAGTATGTTTGATTGCAGTGTCAGCAAGCGAATCATCGTCCATGAATTCGTAAATTGAAGGCTTGTCTTTTGTGATTCCAACACCTGTTGACATGTTGCCCTGAGAGTCGAAGTCCACGAGCAGAACTTTTTTACCAAGTTGAGCCATGTACGCGCCAATATTAATAGCGGAAGTTGTTTTGCCAACGCCACCCTTCTGATTAACAAAAACAAAAATCTTTCCCATATATTTATATTATCGTAATTTTAAATTAAAATATATAGTGTTTCGTGAAACAATTTAAATGTTTCACGGATTTTTTAATTCGTGTTAATTAAGGAGAAATCGGCCTTATTTCAGTTCTAAGGAAACACTGAATAAATCCGATTGCGGATTTTTCAGTGTTAACCTTGAATGTTGCTAATTGTCCGCAACATAACAAGTTGCGGCAATTTGACGGGAAGTGCTGATTAATCGTTTCAAGTGTTAATCAGCACTTCCCTAAATCCGCGAGTGTTTGATGCACTTGCAGCGTATCAAGCAAACTGCTTTTAAAGCTAGGATTTTCTGCCTTGTTACGCACTGCACGGATTAAAAGATTTTTTGGGGTTGCACTTTCTTCTATAAATTCGAGTATCTGCACTTTGTAGCCTTTGCTTTCTAAGACTTCGGCTCGGATGGCATCGGTCGCGAGGGCGGAAAATCGTTCTTTTATGAGACCGTATTTTAAAAGCGAGGCGAACTGTGAGTCGGTCGGAACGGATTTTGATGAAAGCTGGCTGTTGATTTCATGCTGACAGCATGGAACTGAGAGAATTGCCTTTGCTTTCTGGCGGATTGCGTAATCTAAGGCGTAGTCGGTGGCGGTGTCACAGGCGTGGAGCGTTATGATGATGTCTG
>NZ_JAFRNB010000070.1 GCF_017430385.1 Treponema sp. | reverse complement strand
CATTGGGTTTTGGACAATATTTTTGATGAAGATCACTGCCTTGTAAGAAAGGATAATGCGGCTCAAAATCTTAATGTCATTAGAAAAATCGCAATGAATCTTCTGAAGCAAGCAGATTTTTCGGATGTCATAAAATCCAAGAACATTACAATTTCTCAAAAGCAGCACATTTGCGATAAATGCGAAGATTATCTGGATAGAGTCATTAAGTTATTTTAATGCGGATGCCCTGGTTTCTATCAATAGTATTATTGAATTTATCTTCTTTTTTTGATAAACTTTCCTATCACTTTTTTGGGAGATTAAAATGTCTACACCATTGGAAAATTATCTTTCGTCTTGCGGTGGAAAGCCAAGTGCCGCAATGTGTGCTTATGTTGCGAATTTGCAGCAGGTTGCTTCGGTTAATCCAAAGATTGCCGCTTCTGTTGTAAATGAGATTCAGAATCAGCGAAGCCACCTCAAATTGATTGCTTCTGAGAACTATTGTTCCCTCGCTGTTCAGTCTGCCATGGGCAACTTGCTCACTGACAAATACGCTGAAGGTTATCCAGAGCACCGCTACTATGGCGGTTGTGTAAATGTTGACGCTGTTGAAATGGAAGCAGCACGCGAGGCTGAGGAACTTTTCGGGGCTGACTATGCCTATGTTCAGCCGCATTCCGGTGCAGACACAAACCTGGTTGCTTACTGGGCAATCCTTTCTGCAAAGGTTGAGACTCCTACTCTCGAAGAACTTGGTGTAAAATCTTTGAATGACTTGACGGCCGAGCAGTTTGCTGAGCTTCGAAAACGCTTCGGAAATCAGAAATTGATGGGATTGGATTATTCTTGCGGTGGTCACCTCACTCATGGTTACAAAATGAATGTTTCTGCCCGCATGTTCGAGAGCCATCCTTATGGTGTTGATGAAAAAACTGGTCTTTTGGACTACGATGCAATCGAAAAGCAGGCAATGGAAGTTAAGCCTCTTATTTTGCTCACAGGTTATTCTGCTTACCCACGAAAAATCAATTTCAAGCGATTCCGTGAGATTGCGGACAAATGCGGAGCTGTTCTTATGGTAGATATGGCTCACTTCGCAGGTTTGGTAGCCGGTAAAGTCTTCACTGGTGATTATGATCCTGTAAAATGGGCTGATGTTGTAACAACTACAACCCACAAAACTTTGCGTGGTCCACGCGGTGCTATGATTCTCTGCAAAAAAGAATTCGCTGACTATGTAAACAAGGGCTGTCCGATGGTTCTCGGCGGACCTTTGCCACACGTCATGGCTGCAAAGGCAATCGCTTTCAAGGAAGCAAATTCTCCTGCATATCAGGAATACGCACAGAAAGTCGTTAAAAACGCACAGGCTCTCGCTGCTGCCCTTCAGGACTTGGGCGTTCGCTTGCAGACCGATGGCACAGACAATCACCTAATGCTCGCAGATGTCACTTCTTACGGTTTGACAGGAAAACAGGCTGAGGCAGCTATGTTCGAGTGTGGCGTTACAGTAAACGCAAACGCTCTTCCTTATGACAAAAACGGCGCATGGTGGACATCTGGCTTGCGCTTGGGAACTCCAGCCCTCACAACTCTTGGTATGGGCGAAGAAGAGATGAAAGAAGTTGCTTCAATCATCGATCAGGTTCTCAAAGGAACAAAACCAGGCCTCACAAAAGAAGGAAAGCCTGCAAAAGGCAAAATCGACCTTGACCCGGCAGTAAAAGAAGCCGCTTCAAAACGAGTCCAGGCCCTCTTGAGCAAGTTCGTTCTGTATCCTGAGCTGGATTTGGATTTCCTCAAGAAAGAATTTGTAAAATAAATTCCTCACAGAGCTTTGGAGTACACAGAGTTTTATTCTGTGTGTGAAAAATTAACACCACAGTCATGTTGCTTTTTTAGGGCGATATGGTTGTGGTGTTTTTTGTCGTGAAATAAAATTTAACCACAGATTACACAGATGGCACAGATTAAATTTTTTTATCTGTGTAATCTGTGTAATCTGTGGTTTATTTTTTGTTAAAAATTCTCTCTGTGAGCTCTGTGGTCTCTGTGAGGAATTTTTATTTCAGCATGGACTTGCTTATCTGATATTTACTTCCGCAGCAGTGGCAAATTACTTCCAGCGGGTCTGGATCGTTCGCGATGATGTCCTCAAGCTCGGCTTTTGGCAGATGCTTGATATGCTCTGCGAAAGTTTCCTCGCTGCATGGACAGTCAAAAATTATGTCGCGGTTCAAAACTGCTGTTGGATTGAACTCGCGGAAAAGACCGTAAATCACATCTTCCATGTCGCCGCCGTCTGCGAACCATTTTCCGATTGATGGCATTGCCTTGAAAGCATTTTCGGCGCGGCGAATCAAATCTTCTTCAAGAGCTTTTTTGTCCTCGGCTCCTGAGTTTTCGGTCTGCGCGCTGATTTTGCTCTTTCCGCCGGCCCCCGGCACATGCTGCAGGAACATTCCGCCGGCTCCGATTACGCGGCCTTCTTTGTCAAACTGAACGCTTGTGTTGAAAGCAGTGTGAATCTGCTCGCTCTGCAAGAAGTACCATGCCAAATCTTTTGCGATATTTTTGTACATGATTTCGACCGTTCCGACCTGAGGAGCTTTCATTCCTTCGCCGATTCGGGAAATTGTGAGAGTTCCTTCGCCGAAAAACGGACTTAAATCCCAGTTTTCGAGCGGTTTTTCGATTGGAATTCTGTCCTGGAGCAAAAATCCCCGGACATAGCCTGTTGAATCAGCCTCAACCGAAAATCCTGCCGCAGGGCCGTTCGTGTCGTAGCGGAAAGTGAGGTGCTCACGGCCTTTCATCGTCGGGATAAGCATGGCGGCACAAAGCATGGCCTGACCAAGAATCATAGTCTCCAGAATGCCGAGGTTGTGCTGGACGCGCATCTGGTTTACGAGACGGGTTCCGTTGAAAAATGCGCCGCGGAACTGGCCTTCTGCCATGACGAACATCGTCATCTCATCTTTATGAATCTTGCCCAAATGTTCGAGCAAGTCTTTGTCTGTAATTTCTGCTTTAATCATAAGCCCATTATATTGAAAAAAAATAATATATGCAAAACAGAGCCAAGGAAAATGGGGTGTGGGACGCAGAGAAAAATTAAGGGGGGCCCCCGCGAGGGGAGATACCTTGATTTTTCTCGTCGCTGGGACCCGCACCACATTTTATTTTGTATTTTATTTAGCAATATGTTATACTATTTGCATTCTATTTTTTGAGGATTTTATGAAATTATACATTGGTAACTTGAGTTACACCACAACAGAAGACACACTCCGCGAAGCTTTTTCAAACTACGGCGATGTTGTTTCAGTTTATATCACAAAGGACAAATTCACAGAACAGTCAAAAGGCTTCGGTTTTGTTGAAATGGGAACAGACCAGCAGAGCGAGCGCGCAATCGGAGGCATGAACGGAAAAGATATTGACGGACGACGAATCCGGGTTTCTGTTGCTGTTGATAAACCTCGTCGTGAAGGCGGTGCAAAAAAATTCTTTAAGGATGGCGAAGAGCGTTCTCCAAGAAGATTCCATGATGACGGCGAGCGAAGTTTCCGTGGTGAGAGACGCGAGCGCGGTGACAGGTTCGGCCGGGGCGAAAGGCGTGAACGAAGCGACAGATTTGACCGTGGCGAGCGTTTTGGTGACAGGGAAAGAAAGCCATTCCGCGGCGGACGCCCTTCCAGCCAGCATCATGAAGAGAGAGCATCTTCTGCAGAGGAATATTAATTCCAAAATTATTGATTCCGAGGAATACTAATTATTATTCAGACTTATGCCGATAATAAAGAGTTAAATTATAGATTTTAAAAGTCAGGGGGCTTTATGTACAGGACTCAAAGGCGTATTGCTTTGGCTGTAATAAATATTTTGGCAGCATTTATATTTATCGTTATTGCCGTTAATCTCGCGCCGCAGACGAAACTTACTGATTACAAGACATACTCGAACCTCTTCCCTATCATCGTAACAGGAATTGTCTTTGCGACTTTGTTCTTTACAGCCCTTACGATTTTCGAAAACGCCCGTATCCGTATCGAAAAACGCTCTATGGACACTGGCGCAACTGCTTTCCTCACGAAATTCATCGAAAAACTGAGATTCTGCTATTCTCTTGAAGATTTTACTTCGGCTGTATCAGAGATTCTTGAACTCGAGGCTGACTGTTCGGTTCTTTATATTGACCGAAATGCGAACTACATTCTTTACAACAGCCCTAACAAAATCACTAACGATCCTAAAATCCTGAACAAACTTGAGCTGAACTACACCGTTGAGTGGCATGACCCGATTAACTTCCTCGGCGACAACCTCGGTCTTGTAACGAGCCGAAAAAAGGCACGAGGATTCTTCTTTGCCAGCGACGGCGAGCAGTTCTTTGTATTCAACCGATACACATATCTTTTTGATACCGAGATTTACGAAAAACTTTACGAGGAATTCGTTCGTTTCCAGAACCGTTCCCGAATCATTTCAAGCCTTTCTGAAATTTCCGAGCTTTCAACTGAATGGCAGCAGCTTGCGGATGCTCAGATTTCCTTCCTTCCAAAGAAAATGCCGGAAATCAAGAACCTCAAGCTGGGCGCATATTTCCGACCATTGATTAACGTTTCGGGTGACTATTATTCAGTTCTTCCTATTGATGAAAACAAAACCCTGCTCATGCTCGGCGACGTTTCCGGTAAAGGACTTGCGGCCGCTCTGGTCATGGGTTTGGTAATGAACACCGTAAAAATCAAAGAGAATAAAGAAGATTTGGTCGGCATGATTATCTCTGTCGATGCGGCTATCAAGGGTATGCACCTGCAGGATAAGTACACGGTTCTTTTCATCGGAATCGTCGATACCGAAAAAATGAAAATCACTTATGTAAACGCGTCTATGTCCGACCCTATCATCGTAACGCGTTCTCCTGAAGGTTATCGAATCAAATCGCTTTCATCAAACTGCTCTGTCGTAGGAATCATCCCGATTGAGCCGGGCGATGTTCAGGTTTCCGAGCAGAGGCTTTTCTCTGGCGACCTTATCATGATGGCTTCGGACGGTGTTTCTGAGGTAATGAATGCAGATAAAGTCGAGCTGGGTGACACTCAGCTTTTCACTGATACAATCAAGGCGAGCGCGTCAAAAGAGCCGCAGGAATTCGTAACAGATATTGTAAATCTTGTAATGAGCTACAATGCTGATACAAGGCTTCACGATGACTTGACAATGCTTGTTGCAAAGGTAGGTAAAAAATGATTTTTGCGTTGATTAATATAGCTTTTGCGCTGTTCATGACCTGGCTTGCGATTTTCATTGATGCGAAAACCGGTAATGAAGGTAAAAACCCTGTTATTTCATTAAATGTATTCCTTGCATTGGCCTGTGGTGCGATGGGTCTTACTATTATTTCTTCCACTACAGCCCCAGAACGCTTAACGACTTTCTTTGCTGACCTGACATACATTCTCTTCGGAGTTTACTCGATTAACTTTTCAGTGTACTTCGTCTTCTATCCGATGATTGAAAAGAAGATTATTGCCCAGATGCTCTCGCTCGCAGGTTCAATCTGGTGCGCATGGGCAGTTTTCTTCCATTTTACGGGTGTTACTGTCACAAACTTCGTCGGTCTACGAATAGAATCTGTATCTTTGTTCTTTGGAAACCTTGAGACTTTATTTCCGTACAACTGGTTCCAGTTCTACATGGTTATAATTTCCTTTGTAATACCTTTCTTCGCCGTGATTATCATGCTTCTCCGTGCAGAAAACAGGGAAGGAAAGCTCGATCACCAGAAATCAATCATGAACGCAATGGCACTCATTATGGCATGGGGTGCGTGCGGCCTCATTTACATCGCATGTGACCGTGTTGCAATGTTCTCAACATTGTTCCTTGTTCCATACATCCTTGCACAGTGGATTCTTGCACGCTCAACCCTCGTTGACTTCCTTTACGACGCATTCTCAATGGTTGGTTTCATCCTTAAAGGCATCATCTGTTTTATCTTCCCTGCCCTAATCATTGGTTTCGGTTTCGCTTTCTTGTGGTCACGAAGCCTTCGTCACGGAATTTCATTCTACATTTCTCTGTCATTGCTGATTGTTGCAGTCGTAGTCGCAGCATATCGTATCATAAAAATCTTCAACAAACGCTCAGGTTTCCGTTCTTTGCGGTACGCTACTTTGTTCGAGGAAGACCTTTCAAAGTTCGACTTCTCTGATGACCCGGAAAACATCGTCCGAAAAATGCAGCAAATCTTCACCAAGAACATCGGTATGTCATTCATGAGGATTCTTGTTGACAACGGAAATGAAGAACTTGAGTCCGTTTACGACCGTCCTGAAGAAAAAGCAATCAATGTCTCAGTCCGCACAAAGATGTTTGACTCTCTTCTCAACCAGAACCGCCGAATCATTTTCAAGAGCGCGCTTGATACAGGTTATTATTTCCTTGAAGCCAAAAAAGAGATTTCAGATTTCTTCGCCAAAACTGATTCCGATGCTTTCATCATCTTGAATGAAGGCCGTCACATTCTTGGCGTAATCATCCTCGGTCAGAAGGCCGGCGGAAACATCTACACCAATTACGACCTTGAAGTATTCCAAAAACTTTACTCATACTTCTTCGTATTCGGTTACTACATGAAGAACATCGGTAACGAGTCCATCGTCGGTGTCGTCAACCGAGAGATTAAGATGTCGGCTCAGATTATCGAATCAATTCAGGGCAACATGGATCCAATCCGAAACAAACGCTACGATTCATCAACAATGATGGTTCACGCGCACAACATCGGTGGTGAGTTCATCGACCTTATCAAGCTTTCCGAAGACCGACATATTTTCGTAATGGGCGACCTTTCTGGCAAAGGTATCGCAGCATCTATGAGCATGGTTATCGTTAAGTCCGTAATCCGAACCTTCCTTCAGGAAACAAAGGACTTCAAGCTTCTTGTTGAAAAGGTCAACCAGTTCATCCGCTTCAACTTGCCACGAGGAACCTTCTTTGAGGGTGTTTTCGCGCTCATCGATTTCAAGGAAGACACTGTTTACTACATCAACTGTGCGGTTCCGGCTTTGTTCCTTTACAACCGTGCATATAACAACGTCATGGAAATTCAGGGTGAAGGTCATGTATTGGGCTTCGTCAAGGATATTTCTCCGTATATCAAGGTCAAAAAAGTCAAGCTCAATCCGGGCGATGTCCTTTTTGCTTGTACCGACGGTATGCTTGACTCAAAATCGCTTCGTGGCGAAGCTTATGGAAAAGAGCGTCTTCAGAAATCAATCATTGAAAACACATCTCTTCCGTCACAGGGCATGGTTTCATCATCTTACAATACTTTGCTTAACTTCCTCTCGAAAGAGCTTGATGACGATGTAAGTATTTTTACACTCAAACTGCTTAAATAACAGGGAGCTAAAGGAGAATTTATGGAACAGCTTTCTATCACCGAAAAACAAGGTGCGAACTACATTCTTTACGAAATTTCTGGCGTAATGAACACATATACAATCACCGAGCTGGCCGAAAAACTCGATGAAAACATCAAAAAGTCAAACATTGTCGTTGATTTGGAGCGTGTCGAATCGGTTGACTCGGTTGGTGTAGGCCTTATGATGGCAACTTTCAACGATGGCGAGGACTGCGGGCACCATTTTTACATGATGAACCCCTCCCCTGCTGCCCGAATCGCGCTTGAAGAAACAGGTTTCTACGATGTTTTCTCAATTATCCACGCCGTAACGGAAGTTCAATAGCGAAAATGAAAAAGATTTTATTTGTTTTAGCTTGTTCTGTTTTGTTTTTTTCTTGCAAGGAAAAAGTTGCTTTGGCCGAGACTGCAAAAGCTCCGCAAAAATCAGCAGAGGCTACACAACCTGCAAATCCTGAAGTTGAGAAACTTCGCCGCGTTTTTGCAAAAATGACTGAGCGATGCAAGGCCGCGATTCCAAACGGAGACCCGGAAGAATTTTTGGCAGACTTGCACAAAGTTCTTGCAGAAGAAAAAGGCCGTCACCGCAATGATGATGTCGATTTGCTCTATCTTATCGACAAAAAGCATAACATCGGTGCCGACTATGTTCCGCGTGATTTAAAGCCTGTAAAGAACAACGATTTGTGGAATGTGAGCCGCAACGACCTTTCTTTAAGGCCAGAAAGCTATGCCGCGCTCGAGGAACTTTCCAGAGGCGCATTGGCCGACGGAATCAAGCTCATGGTTTCATCAACTTACCGTTCATACAAATATCAGGAAGGACTTTTTAACCGCTATGTAAAGCAGGACGGACTTGAGCTTGCCGAGCGATACAGTGCACGACCTGGAACAAGCCAGCATCAGCTTGGAATGGCGATTGACTTCGGCTCAATCACAGACGACTGGGGCGACACAAAAATGGGCAAATGGGTCTACAACCATGCCGCAGAATACGGCTGGAGCCTTTCATTTCCGCAGGGCTACGAGGATGTTACCGGCTACATGTGGGAATGCTGGCACTTCCGCTACATCGGAAAAGAAGCCTGCCGTTTCCAGAAAAAATGGTTCAGCGATGTTCAGCAATTTATGCTGGAATTTATCGCCGCATGGAAGCAGAGCGAGTAGTTCGGCTAAAAAGCTTGGAACAATGGCGAATAGCTAAATTCCTTGCGGATAAATATCTTTATGATTAAAAAAATTTTTATACTCCTGTTTTCAATTTTTCTTTTTTCATGTGCTTCGACAAAGTTCGATACAAACGACATTCAAGAGGAAGTTGTAATTCATGATGTCGATACAGGAAAAGAAATAAAAAGGCTTAATGTAAAATTTTACTGGTCTGCACATTATGTCTATGACAAAAAAGGCAATGAAATTCTCTGTTATTCTCCTTATTTTGAAAACGGGAAAATACCAGAATGGATTTCCGAATATGACAAGAACAACAATAAAATTTTAGAAATTTTCAAACAGGGAACTGCTGGGGAAAAAATCACCAAGAAGAAATTTAACGACAAGAATATTTTGATTTATCATAAAAATAACCGCTATGAATGGTGGTATGACAATTCTGGAAATCTGCTCCATGATATTGATTATGAGAAAAATACTGAAACTTTTTATGAATATGATAAAAACGGCAAGCCAACCTTAGAATGGAATTCTGACGGCGAGCGTACTGTTTATGAATATGACGGTGCCGGAAATCTGATTCACGAGAAGTACACTTTCGAGACAGGATTTTGGGATGAATACTATGAGTACGACAAAAACAATAATGAAGTTCGGCATGTCTGGTACTCAAAAGATGAAGACGAAGAAGATGAGACTGAAAGATATTTCATAGAGGAAGAAATTTCTGATTATAATGAGAATAACAAGCTTGTCTTTTCTAAATCAGAGACCCGTTATTTCCTTGACGAAGATTTTACTCAGTTCAGCCATTCATCAATTTCCGAATACAGCTGTAACTATAATGATAATGGAAATATGATTGAGTATAAATGGTGCAATGACGGTGAAATTATGCAACATGTCTTTTATAAATATGATGACAAAGAAAGAATTGTTCATAAAAATATTTATAGCAATATGGGGAAAAAGCACGAAACGATAAGAGAATATACTTATGATGAAAATGGAACTTGCACGGAAAAAGTAAACGGAAAAATAGTCTTGGTAGAAACAGCTGACGGACAGACACTTTATAACTCTGAAACTGGTTTACAGACATGGTATGACGCAAAAGGCAATTTAATCCATAGAATTAAAAGTTATAATGATTCCGGTAAAGAAACTGTTTATGACACTGAATATTTTTACGATGAAAACAATCGCAAGATAAAAGAGATTGAAAGAAAAAACGACGAAAAGTTTACCACGATCACGGAATATGAATACGATAATCATGGAAATCTTGTTTACGAAGACATATCAAAAAGTAATCATGGGCGGTATCAGGTAGAATTTTATATAAATAAATATACCTACTACAAAAACGGAAAAATCAAAACCCACACAATCTACCATACCACAAAATTTGGCGTTTAAGTATAACTAGCTCAAGTGTCGAGTTTTGAGATTTACTTGCTGCATAAAAAAACGGCTCCCAGTCGTGAAAACGGTTTATCGAAACCGCAGGCTAGCCTGCTACACGCTGTTTGTGCTTGTAACTATATACGGGTGCCGCTTACGCGGCAGCACAAACAGCGTGTTTTCGTAAGCCGTTTCACTCCTTCGCGCCGTTTTTTTTCATATCAGATATTCGGGCTATTTATTTTACAACTACGTTCACCAACTTACCAGGAACGACGATAATCTTTGCGACTGTCTTTCCTTCGGTGAACTTTTTGAAGCCTTCGGTTTCTTTTGCCATGGCCTCAAGAGTTTCGTTGTCTGTATTTGCGGCTGCTTCGAATTTTGCGCGGAGCTTTCCGTTAATCATGACAGGGAACTCTTTTGTGTCGTCCTTGCAGAACTCTTCGCTGAACTCTGGCCATTTCGCGTAAGCACAGCTTTCTTTGTGACCGAGTTTTTCCCAGAGCTCTTCGCCGAGGTGTGGTGCGTATGGTGAAAGAAGGAGAACGAATCCTTCCCACATTTCGCGTGGAAGTGAGTCGAATTTGCTTGCTTCGTTCACGAAAATCATCATCTGAGAAATCGCTACATTGAAGTCGAGGTTGTTTGTGTCCTCTGTGACCTTTTTGACAGTCTTCGCGTAAGTCTTTCGGAGAGAAGCCAGGTCTTTGTCGAGTTTTCCCCTGATGTCAACATCTGTCAAAGGCTTGTCGCTCATGTTCCAGATTTTATCGAGGAAGCGGTTTACGCCGATCAAGCCCTGTGTGTTCCACGGTTTACTAACAGTAAGTGGTCCCATGAACATTTCGTACATACGCACGCTGTCTGCTCCGTAGTTCTGGATCATCTCGTCAGGGTTTACGACGTTTTTGAGTGATTTTGACATCTTTGCGATTACACGCTCAAGTTCCTCGCCGTCTTCCTTTGAATAATACTTTCCGTCTTTTTCTTCTACCATGTCAACGGCAACGAGAGACTTGCTCTTTCGCTGGAAGGCAAATGAAGTAATCATGCCCTGGTTGATGAGACGCTGGAAAGGCTCTTTTGTTGAGACGACTCCCAAATCATAAAGAACTTTGTGCCAGAATCGTGCGTAGAGAAGGTGAAGAACTGCGTGTTCAGCACCACCTACATACAAGTCAACTGGCATCCAGTAGCTTTCTTTGGCTTTGTCAGCAAAGCATTTTGTGTTGGTAGGGTCGATGTATCGCAAATAATACCAGCAGCTTCCTGCCCACTGAGGCATTGTGTTTGTCTCGCGGCGGGCCGGCTTTCCGCATTTCGGACACTTGCAGTTTACCCAGCTGTCGATTCCGGCCAGTGGAGACTCGCCAGTGCCTGTCGGCTGATATGTCTTGACGTTTGGCAATTCAAGAGGAAGCTCTTCTTCCGGGATTGGAACAATGCCGCAGTCAGGGCAGTGAACCAGAGGAATTGGCTCGCCCCAGTAGCGCTGTCGGCTGAATACCCAGTCGCGGAGCTTGTAGTTTACTGCTTTTTTGCCGATTCCCTTTTCGCCCAGGAATTCGAGCATCTTTGCGATTGCGTCTTTTTTGTTGAGACCGTTCAGGAATTCTGAGTTTACGTGAATTCCGTCTTCTGTCCATGCCTGTTTCTGAACGTCAACTTCGCTCTTGAGGACTTCGATGATTGGGAGGTTGAATTTTTTTGCGAAATCCCAGTCTCGTGTGTCGTGTGCTGGAACGGCCATGATTGCGCCTGTTCCGTAAGAAATAAGAACATAGTCTGCAATCCAGATTGGAATAAGCTTGCCGTTTACAGGGTTGATTGCGTAGCTTCCTGAGAATACACCAGTCTTGTCTTTTGCAAGGTCAGTGCGCTCCAGGTCAGATTTTTTTGCGGCAGCTTCGACATATTTTTCAACGGCTTCTTTCTGGTCAGCAGTTGTGAGAGCTTTTACAAGTTTGTGCTCCGGGGAAATTACCATGTAGGTAGCACCAAAGAGAGTGTCACAGCGAGTTGTGTAGACTGTGAGCTTCTGGTCAGTCGGTTTTCCGTCTTTGTCGGCTACTGTGAAATTGACTTCGGCTCCTTCTGAGCGTCCAATCCAGTTTCTCTGCATTGCCTTAACGCTTTCTGGCCAGTCCAAGCCTTCCAAGTCTTCGAGCAAGCGGTCTGCATAAGCTGTGATTTTGAGAATCCACTGGCGGATTACTTTGTGAGTAACCTGAGCGCCACATCGGTCACAGTGACCTTCTTTTACTTCCTCGTTTGCAAGACCTGTCAAGCAGCTCGGACACCAGTTGATTGGAGTCTGTGCTTCGTAAGCCAAGCCCTTCTTAAAGAGCTGGAGGAAAATCCACTGAGTCCATTTGTAGTAGTCCGGTGTACATGTGCGGATTTCGCGGTCCCAGTCATAAGAGAAACCGAGGGCTTTAATCTGCTGAGTAAAGTGCTCGATGTTTGCGTTTGTTGTAGTTGCAGGGTGTGTGCCTGTTTTAATAGCATAGTTTTCGGCAGGAAGACCGAAAGCGTCGTATCCCATCGGATGAAGAACATTGTAGCCGTTCATGCGTAAAAAGCGGCAGTAGATGTCGGTGGCAGTGTAGCCTTCCGGGTGGCCTACATGAAGGCCGGCTCCACTTGGGTAAGGGAACATATCAAGAACATAGCGTCGTTTTTCTTTTGGAATTGATTCATCTTCGACGGCACGGAAAGTTTTGTGCTCGTCCCAGTATTTCTGCCATTTGGGTTCAATATTTTTGAATGGATACATTTTTTTCTCCTGAATTTTGACACGGATTTACGCAGATGAACGCGGATGTGATTTTTATAAACTAAAATAATCTGTGTTAATCTGTGGATAAATAATAACAGATTGCAGAAAAATTGAACAGTAGAGAGTAAATGCGTGCCCTGAATAATAATTGCCTTATTTTGCTTTACAGTTGATGTAATTTGCATTATATTTTTTAGCAAGGAAGGTTGATTATGGCACAGACGATGGTAAATTTCAGAATGGACGCAGAAGAAAAAAACTCATTTGAAGATGTTTGCGGGCAGCTGGGCTTGACGATTACGACGGCATTCAAAATGTTCGCAAAGAAAGTTGTGCGGGAACGCCGAATTCCCTTTGATCTTTCCCTTGACCCATTTTATTCCGAGAGCAACATGGAGCATTTGAAAAAAATCATTGATGATGTGGACAGCGGCAGGGCAAAATTGACCGAGCACGAGCTGATTGAGGTGGACTAGTGAAAATACTTTGGCACGAAAAGGCATGGGAAGATTACTGTGCATGGCAATCAGAGGATAAAAAAACATTAAAAAAACTAAACTCACTCATCAAAGATATTCAGCGCGATAGTTATAATGGAATTGGCAAGCCCGAACCTTTGAAAGAAAATCTGTCAGGCTGGTGGAGCCGTCGAATTGATGATAGCAACCGTATTGTTTACAAGCAAGACGGCGAGCATATAATTATCGTTTCCTGTAAGGGTCATTACGAATAAAAAAATGCACGACCAAAATAATTCTCTAAAAGACCTTCACGCACTTTCGGGCTTTTTTTAGGGCTGATTCCGGCACTTCTT
>NZ_JAFRNB010000069.1 GCF_017430385.1 Treponema sp. | reverse complement strand
CTGTCGTCCGTGATTTCTTCGAATGTTTCCTCCAATGTCATTTTTACTACCCGAAGTTATTTTATCATCTCGCCTAATCTTTAAATACAATACTTGTTAAGAATTCAATTGCAGAGTGCTTTTGATGCGGATGCCCTGATACCACCACCTTTCTCTGTTGCGTTATTTTCTCTGATTGTACCACCATTCATTTCAAAAACGCAGGTTGTTGAACTAACTTGAACTCCACCACCACAACTTTTTGCAAGATTTCCGCAAATTGTACCGCCGTTCATTGTTAGAAGCCCGTTATTAAAAAGTCCACCACCGCTACTTGTTGCAGAATTTCCGCTTATTGTGCCACCATGCATCGTGAAAGTTCCATGACTATAGACACCACCACCATTTAGTGAAGCTGTGTTCTCTGCAATCATCCCGCCGTTCATAACGATATTACCATAAAAGTAAATTCCGCCACCACGCTCTGCTTTATTACCAGTTATAAGAGCAGCGTCCTCAATAATTAAAATCGCAGAGTCATCAATATGCCCTATCATAATACCACCACCACTATCTGTTGCAGTATTTTCGCTGATTGAACCACCGCTCATCTTAAAACTACATGCTGTTGAACCAATCAGAATTCCTCCGCCATTTTTAGCAAAGTTTTCTCTGATTGCACCACCTTGCATTGTGAAACTTCCCTCACTATAGACTCCACCACCATACTCTGTTGCGCTGTTTCGCGTGATTATACCGCCGTTCATAACAACATTGCCATTAAAATATGCACCAGCACCACGCACCGCTCTATTCTCACTTATAAGAGTACCATTCTCAATAGTTAAATTCGCACCGCCATCAATCGGGCTTACATAAATACCGCCTCCACGGGGTCGCCCCTCTATACTTGTTCCGCCTGTAATTTTGATATTCTTTACAGTTATGGGAACAGTTGTCTTTATATTTAAAGTACAACCTTCTTGATTTCCGTCAAGGACATCAACATATCCGTTTTCCAAGTCATTTTCATTTTTTCCTGTTATTACAAGGCTTTTTGCTGCCAATCCTGAAATATTAGTCGTGCCTCTGATCGTTCCACCAACATATATTATGAAATCACCGTCAGCGTTGTTATTGTATTTGATTACATTGACTGCTTTTTGCAAAGTTGCAAATGGTGCATCCGCCGTGCCGAGTCCACTATCATTACTACCAGATTCACTTACATATACATTGTAGAGACCTGTAGCTTCATCGGCGGTCAGAGGAATATTGTCTGATTCGTCAAGAGGCTCCTCTATGTCCTCATTTTGTGGTAAATCTTCATTCTCTTCTGTGTCTTCGGAATCTTTTCCTTCAACATTCGGAGTGCCGGGAGTTTTTCCGCCAGTTTCAGGCGTTTTTGTCACGACAGGAATACTTTCGCCGCCACCGTCATCAGAGTCTGATTTGCAAGAAACAAATGTTAAAAAATTGGCACTGGCCACAAACAAGATAAAAATCTTAATCAGGTTCTTCATAAAAATCTCCTGTATAAGTTAAGTTTTGATTTGGAATTTCATTTTCCAAATGCACACACTCTTTTTATCTATATATGTCTTATTGTAATACAAATTTCCAAATAATCAACCTTATTTTAAAAATTTGTGGCTTATTGAGATATTTAGATTTTTAAAAGTTTATTTTAAACAAAAAGAATGAAAGATTCAGAAATACAACTGAGACTGGCTGAAAACTTAAAGCGTATAAGAAAAGCAAGAAAAATGACTCAATTTGAGCTTGCAGAAAAAGCTGAGATTTCGGACGAAACAATCAAAAACATAGAGTTGTGCAAAACATGGACGAGTGAAAAAACGCTTTCCCGCATTACGGAAGCTTTGGAAATAGACATTCACACTCTTTTCATTCCGATTACTTCATCATTCGACAAGCAAAACGCCGAGGACAACCAACGGATAAAATCAAATATAATAGAAAATTTGCGGCAATTCATCGAATCAAATCTAAAAAGCCTTGAAACTGAGTTTTGTTAATGGGAAAAAATAATTTCATAAAGACAACGGGCTAGGCTATGTAGCCCCGAAGTTGCGTAGCGAACACAGTGAGCGGAGCAATGAGCGTGAGCGAAGGGCGGAACAGCCGACGGCTTTAGCCGTAGCCCCAAAATTTTTCAAAATCATATTTTTATTTCTTCCGGCTTTTCCTCGTGTTCCCCGATGATTTTTTCCATCCAGGTCATGTTGTACCAGCGGCCGAATTTGTTCGCGCATTTTCTGAACTCACCGACACGCTCAAAGCCGAGGTGAGCATGGAAATTTACGCTGTTGGAAGTGAGGTATTCGTCGTCCTTTTCAGGATAAGCGATACAAGCGTAAAGATTTTTGATTCCCATTTTTTTAAGCTGCACTTCAAGGGCATCGTACAAAAGACGACCGAAGCCATGACCATGAGAAGATTTTTCAATGTAGATGCTCGGCTCAACGCTCCACTGATAAGCCGCCCGCTCCTTGAAAGCTCCGGCATAAGCGTAGCCCAGGATTTTTTCGCCTTCGCAAAGGACAAGATAAGGATATTTTTGAAGCGTGTGCTCAATCCGCGCACGGAATTCTTCGAGGGAAGGAACTTCATACTCAAAAGTAATCGCCGTTTTCTGAACATAAGGCTTGTAAATAGAAAGAAGTTGTTCAGCATCATCCGGAACAGCAAATCTGATTTTTACATTTTCACTTTTCAATTTAAATCCTCGCTAGTAAATGGTCGGGGTTTGGGGCACAGCCCCAGGAGAAGGGGTAGCGGAAAACGCGAAGCGGTTGGAGCGAGGGGAAGGCTTTCCCCTTTCTAATTTCTAACTGCTCATTGCTAATTACTAAGTTTTTACCGTCTTCTTCTCCCTCGGTTTGCAATCATTAAGATTCGGACGAACGATGCGATTGCACTCAGCGCGCTGGCAACATAGGTCATCGCGGCTGCCCAAAGGACGTTTCTTGCGCCTGAAACTTCTTCCTTGTCAACAAAAACTCCAGCACCTTTAAGGATTTTTAACGCCCGCCATGAAGCGTCGAACTCGACAGGAAGAGTGACAATATAAAAAAGCGTTGCACCGGCAAACAAAAGAAGCCCGATATCAGTGACAAGCTGCATGAGAGGAAGATACTGAGCAGCCTGTGCCGAATAACCGAAACCGATTCCAGCAAGAACCAGAAGAGGTCCAAGGCGGGAACCGAAATTTGCCACAGGAACGAGAGCACGGCGGAAATTAAGCGGAAAATAGCCGACATGATGCTGAATCGCATGGCCGGTCTCATGTGCGGCAACCCCGACGGCGGCAATCGAAGAACTTGAATAGGTTGCATCGCTCAGACTGAGAATTTTTGTTGAAGGATTGTAATTGTCGGTCAAATTCCCGTGGATATGTGCGATTTTGACATCAGTGATTCCGTTGGCTTTAAGAAGAATCGCCGCAGCCTGTGCGCCAGTAACTCCGCGTTTAGTGCGAACCTTGTCATATTTAGCAAAGCGTGATTTTACAGCGGCACTAGCCCAAAGTCCAAGCAAAAGTGCCGGAACAGCAAAAATCAGATAAGTGTAATCAATTCCGTAATACATAGGGGAATTATAAATTAGGAATGAGAAATGAGCAATT
>NZ_JAFRNB010000068.1 GCF_017430385.1 Treponema sp. | reverse complement strand
TGAACTTGCTCTCAGTTATTGTCCACGGCGTTCGTTTGAATACGCTCGAATTCTCAAATCACTTGGGAATGAGCTGGGCTGGCTTTAAGTATGAACCGCTCAAAGACTAGGGCGATTTATATAAATATTTCGGGGTTTTCCCGGACAAAAAATGACACTTATCTAAAGGAGATAAAATTATGAATTTTGGAATGATTGGTGCAGGTCTTGTAATGGGTATTGCAGCTATTGGTTCTGCAATCGGTATCGGTATCGCAGGTCAGGGCGCAATCGGAGCTTGGAAACGCTGTTTTATGGCAAATAAGCCGGCTCCGTTCATCCTCACAGTCTTCGCTGGTGCTCCACTTACACAGACAATCTACGGCTTCCTTCTCATGCAGCAGATGGCTGCTTCTTCAAAGATCTCTGAGAACCCATTGTTCTTCCTCGGTCTTGGTATTGCAGCTGGTCTTGCAATGTGTTTCTCTGCTATCGCTCAGGGAAAAGCTGGTGCAGCAGGCAGCGACGCTCTCGGTGAGACAGGAAAAGGCTTCTCTAACTACATCATGGTCGTTGGTCTTTGTGAAACTGTAGCTTTGTTCGCAATGGTATTCGGAATGATTCAGTGCTAGGAATCGAAATTACATCCTTGTAATTTCGAGTTCCAACGAGAAACTTCTGTTCACCTAAAGGCAAACAGAAGTTTCTCTCTTTGCTTTTACCCTGCATCCGTGCAGGGGATTTTTTTTCTTCCCGTCGGGAACCTGTCAAAAAGGTCGCGGTGAACAAGTTCATAGGGAGCGACGGTGAAGCCGGCAAAAGTTGTGAGACGACTTTTGAGCGAGTCTCCGAGCAGCTATGTTGCGATGGGCGACCTTTTGCCAGAACCCCGACTCCAGCCGCTATTTTTTTTGCCTTTTCGGGCTTCTTTTGGCATTGGATCATTCACAGAATACTTTATTGGTGCAAGTTCTTTTCTTTTGTGATATACTATTTCTTATGGAAAAGAAATTTTATGCTCCGCGCGAGGTTACGGTCGGCGGATTTGAGAATGTTGATAAAATTGTTGTGGGCGGGGCAAATCCTGTTACGATTCAGACTATGTGGAAAGAGGGAATTGTCGGGGTAAAGGATAATCCTGAGCGACTTGAGTCTATCCGAAACAGAATCGCACAGATGAAAATGCTTGGCTGCGATATTATCCGATTTGCTGTTCCTGATATGGAGAGTGCAGAAAGTTTTATTGAAATTTGTAAATCCACTTCCATGCCGCTTGTTGCGGACATCCATTTTGATTACAGGCTTGCCTTAAAGTGCCTTGAAGGACCTGTAGCGGCTATCCGAATCAATCCGGGAAATATTGGGGCTCGTGACCGTGTTGAGGCTGTCGTTAACGGTTGCCGTGAAAAAGGCGTTGCCATTCGAATCGGCGTTAACTCAGGCTCCCTTCCGCATGATTTGCGTGAGAAGGTCGAGAAGGGCGAAATGAGCCGTGCGGTCGCTTTGAGTGAGACAGCTGCTCGTGAGTGTGCCGTTTTTGACGAGCTTAATTTTGACCAGTTCGTCGTGAGTATGAAGGCTTCCAGCGTGGCCGAGACAATCGAAGCGAATGAAGACTTTGCCTTAAAATACAATATTCCGCTTCATGTCGGTGTAACTGAGGCCGGGCCACTTATCACTGGCGTTGTAAAATCTACACTTGCTTTCAGCCATCTTTTAAATGAAGGAATCGGCTCTACAATCCGCGTCTCGCTTTCTTCGGCTCCTGAGAACGAGGTTATCACCGGCCTTGAGATTCTGCGTGAGTGCGGTAAGAGAAAAGGCGGCGTGACTTTGGTAAGTTGTCCTCGATGCGGACGACAAGGCTTTGATGTCCATGCTTTTATGGACAGATGGCAGAACAGGCTCCTTTCTATGAAAAAAGACATCACTGTGGCCGTCATGGGCTGTGTCGTAAATGGTCCTGGCGAGGGTAAGCATGCTGACATCGGAATCGCCGGGGCAGGCGGAAAGGCAATTATATTCAAAAAAGGTGAAATAATACGAACGATTGATGAAAAAGATGCCGATAATGTATTTGAGGAAATGTTGAACGAACTGTAAGGTCTGTCCGGCATTTTATCGAGGAATCAGCATTTTTATGAAACGGATAATTCTGTCAGTTTTTTTTCTTTTGACTTTTTCATCTCTATTTTCTCAGGTAGTTCCAAAAAAGCCTGAGTCTTCTGAATTCTCATGGAGAATTTTGCAGGACGCTCAGTTTGCTTATGATAACGGCGATATTGCTATGGCTATGAATCTTTCTAACAAGGCCAAAGCAAATCGGGTAGCAGAAAGTGACTATGAGGTTTATATTCTTGATGTTGCGCTTTCTCCTCTTGCGGTTCGTCGAGCTGGTGATGATTTTGATTCTGTTCTAGCAGTTCTTAAAGAGCGTGATCAGATTGAGGCTATTTCTATTATAAACCGTTACCTTGAATTGTACGGGGCAAAATTTTTTGATTATTCCGTTCATAAGATGGAAGACTGGGTTAAGGAAAAACGCGTTTACCCTGAGGCTGACTTCTTGATCGGTAGAATTTACAGGCTTGAGGGTGAGTATAAGACTGCGCTTGATTTTTATGAGAAGGCTCGGCTTGAAAGTTCATTCCTCGATATCCCGGACCAGCTTTATGACATCCTTTATGAAATGGCTGATTTGATGAAGCACAAGGGCAAGGCTGAGGAATACAAGCAGGCACTTCTTCTGATTCTTGACAAAGATCCAAATTACAAGGATCTGGTTCTTCGCCGTGCAATGATTAAGATTATTGATGCCAATAAAGCTTCAAATGTGGACCGTTTTTTTGATTTGTTCCGTGTTTCTTCTCCAAAAACGCTCATCGCACTTTATAATATCAGCGTTATTTTTGAAGAGGAGGGCGAAACTGAGAATTCTCTTTTTACATCGGCATTGGGCAGCGTAGAGTCACTTAGTCATATTCTCAATTCTATTTCAGGCCGAGATTCAAGCTATGAATTCACTACGCTTGCTGATTTCTTCAAAAAAATAAGCGAATATGAAGATATCAGTATGTGGTGTGAGCAGAACCATTTCTGGGACAATTTGATTGCATTCTGCAAGAAAGTTTCTGCCAGAGGTGATGTTGTTTATGCAAACGCCACGCTTGAAGTCATTGCAAAATATTCCAATGATCCTTATGCAAGGGCGGCCGCAAAAGCAAGCATAGTCCAATAGAATAGCAGTTGCTGATAATGTGGCAGGTACTAGAAAATCAGTAGTGAAGCCCGATTCCTGCGTAAATCTCGTATTTTTTCACATTCTCACGCCAACTCATGTCGATTTTTTCAGGATATTTCTTTGCGAGTACAGCTCTTCCTAAATCAACTCCAAAACTGCACCTCATGACAATTCCTTTCCAGTGCTCCGGGAAAACAAGAAATTCAATTCCTCCGGTGTACCATCCGTCTTTTGGGGAGAAAAGCCTGTCCGTCACTTCATTTTTTGTCAGTGCGATGTCCATGAACGGAGAAGCCTGAAGCTCGAAATTAAATTTGTCTGTCCATGCGAATGTCCTGCTGAACCAGGATTCTTCGCCGAAAATGAAATCTGACCAGTCAAGCCAGTGTGTCGTGATTATATGCACCGGAATGTCGATGTTTAGGACAAGTGCGCTTGGTGTTTTTAATGCCCTCTGAGTCCTAAGCTCTAGTCCTGCTGTGTTCACATATTTTTGCTTGTCGCGGACACCTCTGATAAGATCTCCGATTTTTCCTCTGTTTGATTTCGTGACAAAAGCGGTGAAGCGGGTGTTGAATCCTATGTATTTGAAGCCCTTGAATGCCTGAATTTCACCGAATGCCCTCGGCTCAGTTTCTTCCTGCTGAAAATCGTAACCGATTGAGTGGCCGATTTTTGCCGAAATGCCATCCCTGAAATTTCCGTGCCAGTTGATTCTGGAAGTTGAAACGGATTGTCCGCAGGAAACGACCGGACTTGCCAAATCGTCATTTTTGATGTTTATTCCGTCTTTGTCGTAGCTGACTTTTCCGTCGATAAAAGGTGTCCAGTAAACGAATCCCCAGTCATCGATGTCGAGAATTTTGACAGGAACTGAGAAATTTGCATCGCTTGTAAAATATTGGGTGTCCTTGAAAGCCTCATATTCCAAATCCCGGTTTGCCTGTTCGCTGACATCAAGCACGAAGGAAACTCTTTTGAATGGAAGTGCGAGTGTAAGTCCTGTTCCAGTCCAAAATTCCAGCTCGTTCACACCTCTTGTATATGTCAAATCAAAATTATTGTTCCATGAGCAGACGAAGGGGCCTGCACAAAAAGGATATTTGTACTTGAATTCTCCTCCGAATGTCAGGTTCTGTTCACCGGTCGTAACATCTTCTTTTAGACCTGTAAAAACTCCGGCATCCATAGTGTTCATCGTGCCCAAAAAATTGACATCCTTGACTTTGATTTTGAAAATCAGACCGTCATTTGAATCATATTTCGGGTAAGGAAGAATCAGAAGATGTTTTGTGTCCTGTGCAGAAATATGGAGCGAGATGGGGATAATTGTATCAGTTGTAGATGGGGGCGTTGCGGGGGGGGTCCCCGCAGAAGGGGTAGGCACCGATATCCTGTCGAGACAAGAATTTTGCAAGCAAAATTCTTGCGGGTTTTCCCTACTTTTGCCCACATCCTTGTGGGCATCATTTTGAAACTTATTGTTTGTTTTGCTTTTACCGGGGGAGACTTCCCCCCCTGTAACTTCTAATTGGTCATTGCTAATTGCTAATTCCACATTATCGAATGCCCGTGTATTCATCAGACGCTGTTTCAAATCCAAAAGGTAGGAATCCAGCTCTTCCTTGCTCGCAAAAATCCTGTCCGTGTTGACCGGGACGACTCGCCTCAAATCCTGCTCGCGAGTTTTTTCGAGTGAATAAGAAATGTTCCCGATACGATACTTTTGCGGAAAAGCAAGCAAACAAACAAAAATAAGAATGAAGAATAAAAATCTACGATAAAGACAATTTCTCATTTCTAATTGCTAATTCCAAATTAATATGCACCTTTTCCCCGCAGAACGACATAAATTGTTTTGATTATAATCCAAATGTCGAGCCATACAGACCAGTTCTGGATGTAGTAAGAATCAAGCGTAACCCGCTCCTCGTAGCCTGTGTCGCTCCGGCCGGAAATCTGCCACATGCCGCTCAAGCCAGGCTGTACGGAGAGAATGAATTCGGCCTTGCTTCCGTATTTCGCAAGCTCCGGCTCTGTTACTGGCCGAGGTCCGATAAAACTCATTTCCCCGGTAAGGACATTGAAAAACTGCGGAATCTCATCGATGCTTGTTTTTCGCAGAAATTTGCCGATTTTTGTGACGCGCGGATCATTTGTGAATTTGCGGTCCTTTTCCCATTCTGCACGCATTTCAGGATTTTCAGCGAGGATTTTTTCAAGCTGTTTGTCCGCATCGATTACCATTGAGCGGAATTTCCAGCATTTGAATTCGTTGCCGTTTTTTCCTGTGCGTTTGTGGCCGTAAAATACCGGGCCTGGAGAAGAGATTTTAACAGCGAGAGAGACAATAAGTACGAGCGGAACAGTGATTGGAGAAGATATGAGAAGAAGAAAAATATCAATCACTCGCTTCCAGAAAAGGCTGATTGGCTTTGTGAGATTGTGTGTCGAAGAGAAGCCTAGGATGCCTCCGAAATCACGGACATTCGTTGAGATTGTCGATATGTCATTGATGCGGGGAATCTGAATCGTGTACCTGTAGTATGAGTTGATGTAGGTGGTGTCGCGGTCGTAGTCACAGAGAATGGCGACTTTTATGCCGAATTCTTTTACGATGTTGAATGAGCCTTCTGACGGAGGAAGGACTGGGATGCCGAACTTTTCGCCTGGAATGAATGCCTTGCTGTCGATAATCATGCACGGCTTGTAGCCAAGATCGGTGCGCTTAAGGAGCCTTTCGATGATTACATCGCCGGATTTGCCGGAAACATAGATTACGGCAGGAACTCCGAACCATTTTTGCTTTGAAAATATTGTTCTTGCAAATTCACGGCCGGCTGGAAGGATGATTAGGGCAAAAGGTGAGGCAAGAATCATGGCGACTACAATAGGCCATTTGTCATCTGCTTCCTCGACAGTTATGGAAAGGGCTATTCCGATAAAAATGAAGAATGAGCAGATTCCGAATTTTTTTACCTCGTCGGCAGGCGGATATACAAGCCCCGGATAAAGACCGGCCGCATAAAAAACGACCATCATTGGCGGAAGGTAAACCCAATAAGTGACGAACGAGCGGAAATTAATCCATGAGTGGTTGATGAAATTGATGATGAAGAAGGCGATTCCGATACTGAGCATGACCCCGATACAGTCAACGAGCATCAATGCAAAACCAGAAGTGAATGAACTGGTACGCCAGAAATTCTTCTTAAAGTATTTTTTATATTCTTCGCTTGTCATAAAATCCCATTAAATATTTCTGTATTTTACAACAAAAAACAAGAAAAGTCACTACTTTTTAAGTTTTGCCATGGTTTCGCAGATGATTGAGGCCGAGCGTTTATAGGAATAAAGAGATTCAATCTTCGACAAATCGATTTCGGGTGGCTCTGTTTTATTCAGGGATAGCAGTTTTTCGCACAAATCATTGCTGTCATTTGCCTTAAAGAAAGTGACGGGAAGACTTGAATATATTTCTTTGAAAACCTGAATGTCCGAAATGAGGGCAGGGGTTCCGCAAGTCATTGCCTCAAGCGGCGGAATTCCGAATCCCTCGTAGAGTGACGGCTGAACGAGAAGTTTTGATTCTGCGTATGCATATTTGAGCTGGTCGTTTGAAATGCGGCCTGTGAATTCAACAAAACCTTCCCTTGCAGAAAGTTCATTGAGCCTTGCGACGGTTTCTTCGTCACCGGTGCGGAAATTTTCTGCGTTTCCGACAATCACGAGCTTCGATTTGAAATCCTTGTCCGTGTTCCGTGCTTTTTCAAACGCATCGAGAAGCGTTTTGAGGCCTTTATGTTTTTTTATGTTTCCCACAAAGAGAATCTGATCTTTTTTTGCCGGTTTTTCGCCTTCAAACGGCTCCTTGAGGTATTTTGGAGCCGCATTGTAGACGACTTCGATTTGTTTTTTAGTGTGAAGATGATGAAGAATACGCTCTTTTGAGAATTCTGAGACTGTGAAAATGGCGTTTGAGAAATTGACAGCTCTTTTATAGAACATTTTACGTGCGATTTTTCCGAAAAATCCTGTCATCCCCTTAACATCGAGGAAAACGACATCGTGAATCACTGAGAAAATCGGAAGCTCAATTTTACCCGGAATATTGCAGTAAGGGGTGAAATAATAGTCGTAGTGGTGAATTGCTTCAAGGACATCAGGCGGAAAACTGATGATTTCTTTGAGAGAAAACGGCTTTACATCGCAATAACAGAATTCAACATTCTGAAGACGCAAGAAAGGCGTGCACTGTTCATGAGTTCCGATTAAGAGACATTCATTTTCTTCGAGAAAGCAGGGGATAAGCTCTGAAATGAAAGAGCCGATTCCACCTGAGCCAATCATGCGGCAGTCTATAGCGATTCTCATTTTTTGCTGGTCTCCTCGTCAAGCTTCATGATTGTGTTGTCAATCGCTTCCTTGATTTGTCGTGAGAATCTTTCTGCTGAGAAAGTCTTCGCGTGCTGTGAGATGAAATCCGTGTCGAATGCGCCTGATTTTTCTAGCTCATCAAAGCGGTTGATTGCACGCTCGACTGAATCCACTGTGGCATGGCTGAAGAAAGTGCCGGTTTTTCCGTTGATGACAGTTTCAAGAGCACCACCTTTTCCGAATGCGATTACAGGGCGACCGCAGCACTGGGCTTCGACAGGAATTATTCCGAAATCTTCTTCGGCGCAGAAAATCATGGCGCGGCATCGCTGCAGATAGTCCATGACTTCCTTGTCGCTGATTCTTCCTGTGAAAGTGATTTCTGTGTCTGGATAATTTGCGGCAAGCTTTTTGAGAGATTTTTCCTGGCTCCCGCTTCCGATTACCACGAGCTTCTTTTTGAGGTTTCCGCATGCTTGAATTGCCAGATCGATTCGCTTATATGGAACGAAACGGCTGAAAACTACGAAAAAGTCCTCGTGAGGCTTGTAGTTCGGCGTGAGTCGGTCTGTGTTTACAGGCGGATATATTACGATTGAATCTCGGTTCCAGTATTTTTTGATTCGGCGTGAGATGTAATTTGAATTTGCGATGAGCGTATCGACCCGCTGGCTTGAGACATAATCCCAGAGACGGATTTTTGGCATCCATTTGTCCATGAAGAACTTTGTAATCCTTCCGCTGCGGGATTTGTATTCAAAATATTTGTCCCGGGCGTAACGCATTGGTGTGTGAATGTATGCCACATGAGGAACAAGGGGCGGGGTAATTACGCCTTTCGCGCAACATGAAGAAGAGCAGATTACCAGCTTGTAGTTTGAAAGATCGAAAGACTCGAAGGCTTTGGGCATGAAAGAGAGGAATTTTGTGTAAAGTTTGGTTGCGCGAGGCCACTTCTGCATGAAAGATGTGTGAACCTTTTCTTTCGGGAAGATTTTTCCCATCTTTTTTTCATCGTAAACAAGAGTAAAAATGTCAGCTTCAGGGTAAATTTTGAGAAGTTCCTCAACGACCCGTTCCGCACCGCCATAATTTACGAGCCAGTCATGTACAATCGCAACTCTTTTCATTTTGAACCTCCGTTTAGGACTTCGAAAAGCTTTTTCGCCG
>NZ_JAFRNB010000067.1 GCF_017430385.1 Treponema sp. | reverse complement strand
CAGGGATAGTAACTGTCCGAGTTTTGTGTTATGATTGCTCATGTCTGTAATTCCTTTTCTGGTAGAAAATTGTGTGGTAACAAAACTCTACCACGAATTACAGACTTTAAAAAGTACCTAACTTATCTTGGACAGTAGTGTCTTCGTGCCGTCTTCTTCCCAAAAAATACTGTAGTTACGAGCATCGAGGGCTTTAAGAATAATCATTCGCTCGAAGAAGTTCATATCTATAAGTTTGACGGATGGATTGGCGGCGGCTGTTTTGAAAGGTGCGGCGTTGAAATCCCTGATTCCGAATTCAATGGCCAAAGGAAGATGAAACTCGTTGAGTTCCCTGAGAATCCGATTAATCTTAGAGGTTCATGCTTTTCTGATACGGAAGTCGAAAAATTCATCATTCCGGGAAAATCTTATACCGTGGAGGAGTGGGTGGCCTGGTGCAAATCTTTCGATCCAAAAACAGGCCTTATAAAAGAAATAACTGCTTCAAGCGAGCTTGATAGTGCAAGTGGAAAATACTCAGTCAAAAATCTTGCGAACGCTCACTGGACAAGCTGGGTTGAAGGAAGCGAAGGAGACGGAAGCGGGGAGAGCGTCACAATCACTTTGGAAGAGCCTACCACGATCCAATATATCTGCATCAAAAACGGATTCGGAAACCTGGCTTATTATTGGGCAAACAACCGTCCAAAAGAAATTAAAATCATTCTTGACGATGATGAGAAAAATCCCCAGAAATACACTTTCTCTGACACGCCTTTCGCTCAGTACATAAACCTTAATATGTACGACAAACTTTACTCGAAAATCAAGATTGTAATCGAAAGCGTCTACAAAGGAACTGATTCTGCTAATGACTGTGCGATTGACGAGATTGCGGTAAATGCGGGAATCTCACGCAGGCAGATTTACGGGGCTTACTATGACTCTGATGCAGTTCCATATTTTTATTCCCCGGAAGTTCAGAAAATCCTCAAAGCCCTTTACACCCTCGATGTCGGAAGTGAGAATGTCCGCGTGAGCAAAGACGGCTTTGTCGATGTTAAGACAAGTGGTGAGGATGGAGAAAGTTACTGGACTCGGCCGAGCGGGGCTTTTTCCGGAACTTTATACCGTGGTTTTTCGCCTGGAACTGGCGGCGGTTACAGCTACAATTTGTTCCACATCTATCTGAATCCGAACGGCGAGCATTATCTTTTTACATGGCATGACCAGAGCTACGGCGTGTTCGAGCTTTATCCGTCTAATCTGAAAATCTACGCATGGAAAAATCAGAGCTGGAAGGAGCAGACGGCGACAAATCATTCTTCTTCGCTCGACGAGATTTTCAAGGCACTTTCTTTTATTGAAAAGCGGGATTTGTCTTATGACTTTGGTATAAGAGAGGAGGATTATTATTCTGATGTAGGAATTACCGTTTATCCGAAAGGCGGGGCGATTTGTCTTTCTGTTCCGCTTAAGTTTGAATATGATTCTGAGAAAGGCGTTTTCCTGCCATATAAAAAGACTGCTGGCACGGAGCTTTCTTTCGGAACTGTCGATTCACTCAAGGCTCTGGGCGACTGGAAGGCTGATTTTGATAAAAACGGCTCTCATAACTCTTACGACCGTCCGGTTCAGATTTTCTGCTATCCGGCATGTTTTAACCCTGACCCGAAGATGGTGAAATTCCTTTCTGAGAGCGGATTTAAGGTCGAAAATGAAGAAAAAAATGATTCTGAGGAAAGAGGCCCTCATAATTTCTCTGTTTTGGAAAGCTGGCAGGCCGGAAAAAACAATGAAGAGGTTCGGGCTGCTCTGATTGAGGCTGGTGCTGCATATTCTCCGAAAATGCTTGAGACGGCATTCAAAAATCATAATCTTTCGGCTCTCTCGGAACTTCTTCCTCTTGTCAAAAAAGAGGAGCGAAATGTGCTTCTTGGGCTGATGGGGGATTATTACAGAAGAGAAGTCGAGGATAGAAAACAGCCTGTGGAAAAGACTGTGGATTACATCAAAAATGTCCTAGTCCTTATGCAGAAAACAGACTCTGATATTTCTGGAACTTTCTGGAACTCAGGGCTAAAGTTGAATCTAACTCTTGTGGAAGATGCCTTTCACATGATGGACATGGGTTCTTACCGTTATGTTTCACCGATTCCGCTTCTTGACCTCTATCAGTCTCTTGGGTTAAAAATCCCTGAACAGATTACGACATGGTGGTCCAGAGGCAAAAATGGGAACAGCACCCCGATTTCAGCTATGGCTAACTTGTGGATTAACAATCTCTTTACTGAGGATAGTGAAATTGATCAGAATGAAAAATCGCTGAAGCTCCGCCAAAGAAAAGAACTTGAAGTCCTGCTCGATTATCTTCTTAAGCATGGGGTTAGCATAAATGCCCGCTCAAAAACAGGTGAAAATGTCCTTCATGCTTTTTGTACAAATACAAACGAAAAGGACTTTGCGGCAATCCGTTTCTTTGTCGAAAAGGGGGCTGATGTGAACATTAAAAATGAGCGCGGGGAGACTCCGCTTGCCATGCTTCTGAACGACAGGGAAGGCTCTGACGGTACTCAGGCCGCCATAGAATTCCTTAAAGCGCACGGAGCAAAATCCGAATAAAAAAAAACATAAAAAAAGCGGATGCCGATTGCTTAAAATCAAAACTTCCGCTTTTTTTGTCGTTCTCCAGCTCTGAAAGTGGAATTGTAATCGAGCCGAAAAGTCTTGAAAGCTCAACCCTGTCCTCATACAATTTTAGCGCACCGCCACGAAGCTTCACAAATCCACCAAGCGCATACCTGTAAACCGCATTTGAAAGTTTCAAACCTTCTTCCATTTTTTTTCTCTTTTTGTTTTAAATTATTTCGACAGCTGCTTCTTCTAGGATAAACGGCTGTTCATTTGATTTGTCATAGCTGAATTCGCATAAAACCCGGCAGTAATCTTTTTCAGTTGTCCTCGAATTCAGGTCAACTAATCCGTAAAGGGTGTAAACTGTTGTCTTTTTGCTGATGAAAGTCAGGTCGATGCTGAGCGGGGCGTCAGAATCCAGGTCATCCAGAAAATCAATTCTTGACAGGAAATATTCGCCGCATGTGTCATACTGAAGGTTGTTCTCAAAAATCAGGGGTTTTGCAGCCATTAGTGCCTGCTCCATGATTGAATCAAAATTCTCCTCAAAAAGCGACTTGTATTCCTCATCTTTAAAGTATTGCTCCGGCGCACGGAGATTTTTGATTGTGACCGGAGTGTTGTCTTTGTTCTCTTTCTCTGACTCACGCCTTGTCAAGACATAGTCCTCAAAAGAAACGGAAACGATATGCTCGCTCTCGTCAACATCAATCAGGAAAAGCATGAGGTACAGGCATGAAAACGGCAGGACATAGAAAAAAATAGTGAGTTCCGCAAGAAAACTGATGAATCCGAATTTCTGGATGTCGTCAGCTGCAAGGGAGCCGTAGAAAATCAAGGTCGCAATGAAAAACACTGCCGCGCACACTATAAATGGCTTTACGCTCTTTTTTTCTAAGCCGATAAATTTCCGTATTTTGTCAAAAATCAAAATCGCGGCGAAATCAAACATCGACAGTGCGAATGCCAGAAGAAGGGTAACATGCATTTCTCCACGGAACAATCCTGTTTTGTTAAAGCAGTCCGAAGTCAGTCCCACTGCAAACGAGAGCGCCATTATGATTACGAGAGCCTTGTATGTCTTCTTTTTTGTAATTGTCATAGAGCTTCCTTAGCCTTTATTTTATCGTGTACAGAACGCCGCCTGTGCGACCGAATATTTCCGGCTCGTACATACATTCTGCATTTACCGGCGGTGTCGGGAATACACCCCGGCGAACTGCACGGAATTTGAATTCCGCTGTTGTCTTTCCTTTGCCGAAACTGTCCCAGAAGAACTGGATTTCTGCATTGTAAATAGCCTGATTGCTCATGTAGTGGTCGCTTCCGTAGAAGTAGCCTGAGTAATAATCGCGGTCACTTGAGTACTGGCCCTGGCCACTTGCGTTTTCGGCTGCATCCGGGCTTGTTACGAAAGTCGCGTCCAGAATCTCCCCTCCGCTTGGAACAGGCGCACGCAATGCGATGAAGTCACGGTCATAGCTTGAAGAGAGCGTGAGCTTGACTTTGTAAGTTCTTCCGCTTTCAAGCTCAATGGTCGTGTTCTCACCGTTTGCCTTGATTTCTTCTCCTGTGGCATTGTCGTAGAGCTGCATTACGATTCCGAGACCCATATCTTTTGGTGTCTGCAATTCTTCTGGAATTGCGTAACGAAGAGTCGTAGTGTAGTAAAGTGAGCCTTTTCCCTTCTTTGAGAAGTCCAGCGGAAGCTCCGTGTCTTTTTTGACCGAAGCAATTTTTGCATCGTCGAACGGAACTGTGACAGTGACAGGTTTTGCCGCCGCACCCTTGAACTCGCCTTTTGCAAACTCTCCTTTGTTGAAGAGGGCAGTAGCGTTAAGGTTCGTTTTGTCGAGGTTGTTTGTCTTGATTACAGTGTGAATTGCATCCAAAACTCGTGCCGTCGTTGCCGTGTTCTTCCAGTAGCCCGCACGCTGATTGCTCAAAAGTGAGTAAACAAGCCTTGTGTTGATTTCATCGTCCTTGTCGAGCTGTGTGAAAAGCTGCAAGGTGAGGGCCAGGTTCTCGGCCTCGTCTCCGTAGTAAGCATAAGCCCATTTCGGAGCGTTCGGATTCGTGATGTCGATTCCGCGGGTTGTCGGACGAGTATATGTTCGGATAATCCTTGCCGCTTCTTTTGCATTGAATGAGTTCGTTCCGTCTTTTTCGATTGAAGCCAATCCGATAAGGGCGAGGGCTGCTATATCCTGCCTGTCACGGTTAAGGATTGAGTTGAGCATTGTGTCTGCTACTGGCTTTCCGTTCAAAGCAAGAACATAATAACTGAAAGCACGGCAGTAGTCGCTGTAGTATAGTGCGATTCTTTCATATTGGCTCTGACTTCGGACTCTAAGCTCGGCTTTCTTTCCAAGAGATTCTGTCTCCTCGTAAATATAATCGCACAATTTATTGATATCGACACCCAAATCTTTGTCAGAGTAACCGCGTTTCTTTGCGAGGGCGTAGATATGCGCGATTCTTGTAGAGACAAAGAGATTTGAATAGTGTGAGGTCGGCCAGTAACCGAATCCTCCGTCTGAGTGCTGGCAGTTTTTCCAGGTCTGGAAGTAAGATTTCACGCATTTTCTGATGTCTGTGACTTCGCTTTCAAGTCCGAATACATCGATGTAATCCTCAAAAACAACGAGAGGAAGAACTCGTGAACTCTGCTGCTCAAGGCATCCGTAAGGATATTCAAAAAGATACTTGACTGCGCCGCCCAAAAGTCCAAGACGGGTCGCGTCAAGGGTGACTGAGAGAGAGCCGTTCATGTCCTTTGCATAAGAAGGAATTACGACCCGCTCCGTCGCGCTTTCATCTTTTTCATTAAGCTGGCCTGTTGCCGTTACCGTCTCAAAAATATACGGACGCTCGATTTTGATTGGAGTGACAAGCCTTTCGTTCAAGATGTCGCTCTTAATCGTAAATTCAAGCGTTACAAGACCTGCTTTTTCGGCTGCCAAATCAAAGTAGACTGTCGTGTTTGCTCCGCTCGGAACGTTTATCTTGTGTTCAGTTTTTCCGTCAACAAAGGCCTTTCCGTCTTTTAAAGTGATTCCATTTTCTTCGGCCTTTTTCTTGTCATTTTCCCTGAGTTTGAGAGAGACAGTGACATCGTGAGCCTTGTCATCAAGGTTTGTAAGAAGAACGCCAAGCTCAGCCGTATCTCGTTCCCTCAATTCCCTTGGCAAAACCTGCTGGACATTAATCGGATTCTGAACGGCGATTTCGTCTTCCTGCAATGCCAAAAGTTCTCCGTTCACGCCGAAAACAGTGACCCGGTAAGTCGTGAGAGTGTCAGGAAGCTTGAAACGGACTGTGACTTTTCCGTTTTCGTCAGTCTTAAGCATCGGCTCAAAAACTGCCGTCGGGTTAAAGTCGCTCCGTTCATTCATTTTGTCGTCCTCGTCACTGTCACCGCCCTTAAGATTTTTGACCTCATAAGTGACAGGATCCATGAGGTATGCGCGTGAGTCACCGCCCCAGACCTGAAGAGGGAAGTTACTTGTGTTGTAATAGAAAGAAATCGGATCCGGAACATGATAATTAATCAAATCAAGAACGCCGCGGTCAACTGCCATCAATGTAAGCTCTGCGTTTGCGAGCGGTTTTCCGCCCTTTGTAGCAGTCAATGTGACTTCAGCCTCTTCGCCCGGCCTGTAAGAAGGCTTTGCGCTCTCAACTTTTACAGAGAATGATTTTACGCGTGGATTTACGAAAACTTCTGTTACGCCGTAGAATCCCTTCGGCTTGTCCAAGTCTTCTTCGCCATATTCGTGCTTAGGCGCGCCCTGCCGCACTGAATAAGAAGAGATTGAGACATAGAACACTGGAACATAATTTCGTGCAACTGGAATGTCGATTACATGAATCTGACCGTCCAAGTGACGAACTTCCTCAGTGAAAATACCCTCTCGCTCAACTGTGATAAGATAATTTCCTTCCGGCAAAGTGCTTTCAAGCAAAATGTGTGCCGTTTCGCCAGGATTGTACTGATTCTTGTCCGGGGTAAGTCTCAAAGAAGATGCATCTTCCTGATACCAAGAGCATCGGCCACTTCCTGTGACGAAGAATTTGTACTCGGTGATGACCGTTCTTCCCTGTTTGTCGCTTGATGAGAGCTGAATCTTGTGGTAGCCAGGCTCTTTTGGAGTCACGATGATTTTTCCGGTTGCTGAAAGATTTATGCTTTCTTCGACTTCTGTGAGTTCTGTTTTTTCGTAACGGCTGTAAATGTCGTTGACACCCTGCTGCTGAACAAGGTTCCAGTCTTCGCGGGTGAGCTTGACTTCAATTTTCTTGCCGTTTCCCGTGAGAAGTGAAGCCATCTTGTCATTTGCGACCAGCTTTCCGTCCGGGCTTGCCAGTTTGTAAGTGAAAGTGAGTTTTTCGCCTTTTCGTGCGAATGCTGACTGCATCTCCGGCTTAGAAAGTCCAATGTAATAGCTTGCCGGATGGACAATCGTAATGCCCGAAGCAGAGACTTCCTGATTTGATACATCTGTGACATCAGCACTGACCCTGTAGCGGTAAGGCGCACCCTTGATTGATGCGCCGCTTGTCTCGCAAGAAAGCACTGCGTTTCCGTTGGCGTCCAAAGCACCAGAATCTTCGCGGATATGAGAGCGTCCGTCATCTGAATTTGCAGGGCCGAATGTGTACTGCTTGAAATCCGGCTCGTCGCTCGTAAAATACCAAGACTCACGGAACCAGTTTGTCTCAAATTTTGCGCTTGCCAGTGCCCCGCCTGCAAGGTAGCTTGCGTTCAAGTTTGCCTGAATCTTGTCGCCGGAGATTAAAGGTGTTTTTGGCATTGCAACTGCTGTCTGGAATTTCAGTCGCTCGAAGAATGCAACATTGATTCGCATCTCTTGCCTTTTGCCGCCGGCCAGTCGCTGATAAACGATTTTGTAAATTCCTGGCTCTATGTCCTCTGGAATAGTGAATGAGCCGTAGAATCCGCCCGATTCGCTTGTAAATCCTTTGATTTTTCCATATTCCTTTGCATCACTCCAGGTGTCTTCCATTAAAGTGACCGTGTAATCTTCGTCAGCATTTGGAATGAAAGTTCCTAAAACCTGATTTCGGTCGATTCCACGGAATGAGACTGTTTCGCCTGGTTTGTAAAGTCCTCTGTCACAGAACATGAAGATGCGTGGAATACCTTCGATTTTCTTTGAGGCTCGTCCATAAGAATAGATTCCAGATCTCCATGGAGCGTGGTCATCAGGCTCAAAAAGAATCGCGTCGCCATCTTTTTCGACATAAATCGCAGGATCTGACCAATAATCGTTATTGTAGACTTTTGAACCTTCTCCCTGCTGAATTTCAATCACGGCCAGTCCATTTTTGTCGGATTTTGCAGAAAGACCGCCCCTCTTAATCTCATCAAAAGGCGCTTTCCTGCTTTTATAGGCGTAAACTGTCGCACCTTCGACAGGTTTTCCGTCCGAAAGCTGAGTTACCATGGCGACAATTCTGTTCATTCCGTATCGGACAGTGACACCAAGATTCGTGACCTGAATTGTCATCCTGTTTGTCTCTGTATAGCTTGTTGACGAATCCCATTTCGTTGGTTTTCTAGGAAGCTCTATATTCGCATAAAAATCGACCCAGCCGTAGTTGCCTTTGAGTTTGTCGTCAAAGCTTACGATTTCAAAGATTCGCTCGTCTTTCGGAGTGGTTTTCAAATCAGTGCGGCTCTGGTCAGTCCAATCCCTGTTGTTTAGCTCAAAAGGATATGCCGTGTTGTCCAGCCAATAAGAACCTTTCTTGATGTTCTGGTACTCAAATACAAGCCTGTGCGGGAACTGGCTTTCGAGCATCTTTGCTCCGCTGTCCGTAAACTTAACAGTGCTTTCCGGGCCTGGCACTTCGATTGTGATTTTGATTGAATTGCCGCTGAGATTCAGGTTTCTTCCATATATATCTTTAATATTTTTGCTGATTTCAATCGTGTATTTTGAATGGAATGTGACAGGGAGGCCGTAGACTTTGAGAGTGCCGCCTGAGACTTCAAAATTATCTTTGGTGAAAGGCATTTTCTCGCCCTTGTCGCTTTTTACCGAAACCGCCGTTAGAATTGAGTTTTCGTCAAGCAGGTGTGAGAAGTAGATTCTGACAGGATTCGTGTATTTTCCGTAAGAAGAGCCTTCGCTGTTATATTCATAGACGAAAGGTGTGAGGGTGTGGAAGTTTGCTTGGACATCACCATTGATAACAAGGCGGACTTCCTCATTGTAAGGAATGTTTTGTGTCCACTTGTAAGTTACGGTGTCAATCATGTCCTGATGAACGGTGAAAGGAACTTCAGGACCTTCTTTTCCTCCGTAAATAATATATGATATGTTTTTGAGTTCTTCCGCTTTTACCTCATAATTGAACTGAACCCGAAGCTCTTTTGCGCAGTCAGGCGGAACTTCATTTTTGTCAACCCACTTGCTTCTGGAATATCCTGGTGCAGACCAGATGGCTTTGAGCGGGGCGGCTTCCGTTTTGAAAACATGCTCGCCTGAGAGTGATTTTCCGTTTATGGATTTTATATTTTCTGAAACTGTGATTGTGTAGACCTCAAGAGGATTTACGGCCTCTGTCGTATCAAAAGAGAGCAGGGAAGTGCCGTTCCATCGGAAAACGCCTTTTACTGGCGGCTCGATTTTTAAGAATTCGTTGGCATCGCTCTGCTGATTGACGGCCGCAAGTGAAACTACCGGCTCCGAAAAAAGCACATAAAATGAAGGAAATCTCACATCGCTTGGAATCACGCCCTGCGGCCCCCAGTCAGTTACTGTGAAAGGCTCGTCTTTTTTTGCCTTTTTGCCCTTTGAAGATGAATCCTCGGACATTTTTGTGACTTCCGGAATCTTAAAATCAGTTTTCTTTGTGTTGTAAGAAGTTTTGTATTCAGAAAGTTTTCGTAAGCCCGGAATGATGCTTTCAATCTTACCGCCGCTAACCTTTGGCGCAGATAGGCTCAGCTTGCCAGCAACGCTCTCAGGCTCCGGCTCATAAGGCGTGTAGTCCGGCGTAAAGAAATCTCCGACATCATAAACACGCTCGCCTGTGCTGGAAACACTCTGCGTAATCTTGTTGGAAGTTCCCTGATATACAAAGGTACTTTTTTTCTTATTGCATGAAGAGATTCCGACAAAAACAAGGCTCAAAGCCAAAACGGCTGAAAGAATGCCAAAAAACTTTTTCATAAAAAAATCCTCACCGGTAAATCGATGAGGACATTATAATTTATTTATAGAAAATAATAAACCGTTATTTTTCAGGCAAATTCGCTTACTTATTCAGTAATTCTGGTCGCTTTTCTTTAAAGTTTCTCAAAATGACTTCAAATTCGATGATTTGTTCCTTCATTTTCAGGTAAAGTGCGTAAAAATCTTTCATTTCTATCTCGGTTCCGTGATTTTGACTCAGAAATTCTTTTCGCTCGTCCTGAAAGCATTCGGCGATTTTGTTTATCTGCTCGCGTTTTTCTTCGGTCGTGGTGCGAGTGTAAATCCGTGTCGTTTCGATTGAGCTGTGACCGAGAATGTCGGCAAGGTCGAAGATGTTTCCGTTCGTCTTCATGAATGTCTTGGCGAAAAGATGTCTGAAATTGTGCGCGTGGACTTTTTTCGCTTCGATTCCCGCGAGTTTTGCGATTTTGTGCATTGAGCGCCAGATTGCTGATTTGTCTGTAAGAGAATTTCTGTCTTTCCCATGAAAAATGATGCCCGACTCGATTCCGTTTTCTGCGCAATAGTCGGCGAGGAGCGAACGGATTTTGTCGGGGATTATGATTTCTCGTGTTTTCGCCTTGTTCGTGATGATGATTTTCCGCTCGGCGAGGGCTTCCTTAGTAAAAAAATTCAGTTCACTGACTCTGATTCCCGTACAGGCAAGCACCTGCATAATCGCCGAAATTTTTTTCTTCTGATAAAAATTCGCTGTCTCGATGAGAACCTTAAATTCTTGTGCTGAGAGAATGTTGTCTAGGCTCGTGCGCTTTTGAATTTTGAAAGTTTTTGCGTGCAAATCGTAACGGTCGAGGAATTTAAGATAGATTCCGAGTGAAATTAGCTTTGTGTTCGCGCTTGATTTTTTCATTTCTGTTGAAAGTTTTTCTTTGTAGCGCAGAACGAGCGTTTTTGTGATTTCGCTTTCGCCGCTTTCTCGCGCAAAATCTGCGAAAGAGCGTAAGTCGCGCAGATATTTTTTTATCGTGTTTTTTGCCTTTTCTTGTTTTTTCAGGTGTTCCGCAAATCTGCCGCAATTTTCAAGAAATTCATTCAGTGTGATTCCTTCGACCATGTTTTTCTCCTAGTTTAAAAAACGAAGGAAAGGGGGCAAAGAAATACAACATTTCGTTGACTTTTGCAAGTCTTTTTTTCAAAAAAATTCATTTTTT
>NZ_JAFRNB010000066.1 GCF_017430385.1 Treponema sp. | reverse complement strand
TTTTCCGGTTTTTTTTTCCGGGGGTTTTCCCCCGGTTCCCGGCACGTTCCTTGAGGGGCGGCAGGCTCCTTTCCGTCACGGGAGGCCGCGGGGGATTTCCCCGCGCGAAGACGGAGGGCGCATGGCCGCCGGATGATGACGCGCGGGATTGGAGCGGCGCGCAGCGTGCCGCGGCGGCCATGCCGCGGGTGGAGGGCCTGCCCGCAGCCGGAACGGACTGCCATGCAGAGCGGGGGGCTTCCCTGCCCCGCAGGCTGGCCCCGGCATGGCCGCCGCGGCATGGAGCCGGACGGCGGGGTCGCGCCATATATGAAAAAAGCCGCACCACTCACGGCACGGCCTGTCTTGGGGCGATTTCCTTAGCTGTTTCTTTTTACAATGTAGTCAGCATGACCTGCAGTTCGCAACCGCGACTCTGTAGATTTCAATTTTGAATCCGGAACCTTCTTAAGAACGACACGGACTGCCGAACTTGTTTTCTGAAAATACACATTCTCAAATCCTTCCTTCAGCAATCCCTGCGCAAGCTTGTTTGCATTTTCCTGGCTGGAGAACGAACCGACCTGAACATCCCAATATTCAGAAACAGAAGTCCCTTTCTGCGCTGTGGCGGCAACAGGATTTTTTGCCGTTTTTGCAGAAGCCACGGCAGCAGGCGCATTGCCCCCAGAAACAATCTCAATTCTTACATTGGCCGTTCCGGTCTTTATCATTCCTATTTTTTGAGCCGCACCTTTAGAGAGATCGATTTCACGGCCTTTAACAAAAGGCCCCCTGTCATTAACGCGGACATCGACGGCCTTATTGTTGCTGAGGTTCGTAACACGGAGTACAGTCCCGAACGGAAGCGTCTTGTGAGCGCAGGTCATCGCATACATGTTGAAGGTTTCGCCGTTCGCGGTTTTACGGCCATGATATTTCTCAGCATAGTAGGAAGCCTTTACATTCGACTTATAAACGCTGGAGAATGACAATGACGAGAAAATCAAAAAAAACAATACGAAAAAAGATTTTACTTTCATGCTTTATTTATCGTCATTTTTTTCAAGTGATTTTAATATTTTGATATAATAGAAGATTTTTGGCATAAAAAAACACCGCCTGTAAAAGCGGTGTGCTAGGTCGGGTAGACTGGATTCGAACCAGCGACCCCTACGTCCCGAACGTAGTGCGCTACCAGCTGCGCTACTACCCGAAATAAAAAAGAAAAAATAAAGCCCACTTTTGCAAGTGGGCTTATTGACGGGAGCGAAGGGGCTCGAACCCTCGATCTCCGGCGTGACAGGCCAGCGCGATAACCAGCTTCGCTACGCCCCCAGTCGATGTTCAGTAATATATCAAAAAGAACTGGAGCTGTCAACAACCAAAACTGTTAAAATCAATAAAAACCGCAAAAAATTAGCGATTTTTTATCCGCGCGGTGCTTTTGCAGGATCAATCGGCTGTCCGTTCTGGAAAACCATGAGTGAAATCTGTGATTTTCCGGTGTATGTATCAACCCCAGCAGTTCCAATCTCAGAACTATAGTTTATGTAGTCACCTTTTGCTACCTCGATGGAACCAAGCCCTGTGTAGGCATAAATATGGCCGGTCTTGCTCTGAATGAAAACGACATTTCCGAAGCCTCGGTATGAGCCGGAGAACATGACGGTTCCTGCGCGGATTGCCTTGACTTCCTCGTTCTTCTTTGCGGCCATGCTGACACCGCCGACTTTTCCGTTGATATAAACAATATTTTCAGTTTTGACAGGCCAGACAAGCGACGAATCAGCCTTTTTGCTCGAATAATTATGCGGGTCGTTTGTTTTTAAGTCCGGGACTTTCTGGGTTGCTGTTGTCGAAGCCGTTTTTGAGCCTGAAGATGAATTTTTTGAGCTGGCAACTGCCGTCGTGCTCTGAGAAGAAGATGACGGAACCTTGATTTTTTGCCCGACCTTGAGGGCGGCGTCACCCGAAACTCCGTTCAATTTCTGAAGGTCAGCGACAGAAACTCCATATTTTTTTGAGATTCCGAACCAGGTTTCGCCTTTCTGGACGGTGTAAGAACCATCGGAATTCACGGTATTTTTTGAAGTTGTGGCGGAAGAAGATGCCGACGCAGGCGAGCTTGTGCCGGCAGATGCGGCAGTTTTTGATGTCTGCGAAACAGAGGCAGAAGGAGCCGTACCGTCAGGAATTTTTATTTTCTGGCCGACTTTGATTCCGTTGTCAGAAAATCCGTTCGCATCCTGAATCGCACTGACCGAAACACCATATTTTTTGCTGATTGAATACAAAGTATCCCCGGCCTGAACCTCATGAACCGTGTCAGAATAAATATGAGCGACTGCCGAGAAAATCAAAATAGAAAAAGCAAGTTTAAAAACCGAACATTTCATATCTTAAGAATTTTCGGCAAAAAAGTAAAAAGATTTAAGTGAGTCTCGAAAAAATCTATGATTTTTTGTGAAAAACTTAGGGGACTTTATGGGTAGGGAGCGACGGCGTAAGCCGAAAAAGTCGTGAGACGACTTTTTAGCGAGTCTCGGTGAAGGCTGTGCCTGAACCGTTGCCCCTTGGCAGAAGGGGTAGCGGACAAGACCGCAGCAAAGCGAGGACTTGGGAGCGAGGGGAAGGCCTTCCCCTCTAATTGCTAAATTTTCACTCTTCGATAATTGACCAGAAAAGCTGCATGGCGTTGATTCCGTTGATTTTTTTGTCGGAAGAATAGCTTTTAAGGATGTTGTCGCGGCCACCTGTAAGCTGCTTGCTCGTGATTCCAAATTTGACCGAACTTTCGGCTTCGAGGAACGCGCTGAGATGGTCAGCCAGCCGGACAAGCCTGCCGTCAACAGGAGAATGGATGTCGGAATTGTAGTTCTCGCAAAGTTCCTCGTAGGACACGGCCTGCGAACTCTGCTGTCCGTCAAGCTCGGTGACAAGAATCCTGTTCTGGAATTCATCGTTCGTAAAATACAGTATTTCATTGACATACGAATCATCCATGAGTGGAACAAGCTCCAAATTTACAAGCTCGTCCTCAATCTGTTTTACGATTCCGGGAAGCTCGTTGGTAGCCTGCTTTACAGGAGAAATTATGTCACGGGTGACTGACTCGGGCAAATCATGGAAAAGCCCTGAGAAAAAATCATTGAAAATTCGTTTTTGACAAGGCTTTTCCGTGCCGTCACGCAAAAGAAGGAGCGTAATCACGGCCACGAAAAAACAATGTCCGAGAACATTCGTGCGGGGAACTCGCGGCGTGCGGTTCCATCTTGTCTGGAAACGAAGCTGCTCAATTTTCATTATGAGCTGAAAAGGCCTCTCACGGTCAAGGAGCATCTTTACGCCTTTAAGGTCGGTGTAATCCTGAAGATTGTTCCGAAGCTGCCAGCGAATCGGCTCGATGCGCTCTTTTTCATTGACCGGGGCTATCATCTCAAGCTCGCGCAATGAAGAGAATTTATGCGCGGCCTCAAAGACCCGCTCGGTCAGGGAGAATTCTGATTTTTCCAGGTTGGAATCAAGATCAAGATATTCTGAAAAACGGAAAAGCAGTTCCTCATCGGAAATTATTTCGGTGTACTTCGAGAAGACCCATTCATTGAGTTTTTTGTATTCGGAAGGATATTTTGCACGGATCATCTGCTGGACAGGAGCCTTTATGTCACAAAGGGCGATTTTTCGCAGCAGGTCGAAAAGTGATGCGTAAATCATCCATTCCCAGTCAATCTTATTGCCCTGAGACTCCTCGTATTTTCCGATTATATAGGCAGATACCATTTTTTCGGCGGCCTTGTCCATCTCGACCAAATCAAACGGACGAACCAAATCATTCCACCGTTGGATTGAAAATCCCTCGAAAATTTTGAGAATAAAATCTTTGTTAAGCTTGCCTGACATTACTTTGCGATTCCCTTCTTTTGGTCAGCCTCGACCTTCTGCTTCCATACGCCGGCCTTCTTTTTGATTTCCTCGGCATCCTCGCTCTCACCCAGAGCAATAGCAACGCGACGGCCGCCCGAAAGGAACAGAATTGCGTTCCTCATGTCATCGATTCGGTGTGTGGCAAGCTCGTAACGGTCACGGTAAGCAGTGGCAGACTGATCGTAGAGTTTTCGAATAAGCCGGATATAAAGCACGGAATTGTCGTAATCCGGGGAGTTCGGGTCAAAATAATCCTTGGATGCTTTTTTGAGGTCAAGGAGATTTTTTGTAACAGTGGCAAAACGCCCCTGAAGCTCGACGAAAGACTCCTTCCATTTTGAGTTGTCTCCGAAAGCATCGATAAGCAGGGAAATTGCGAGTCCTAGTTTTCGCACGAGATTGAATCTTTTTTCGACAGGAGCTTCTGAAATTGTGGCAAGTTTTGGCTCCATATCTGTCTGTGTCGCATCAATTACATTCGAGACAATTTCCTCAAGGTAAATAATCGCCTTGTAAAGCATTTTTCGAGCGTTGTTAAGAGCCTCGTTGTCCTTCGTATTGACAAGCTCAACCGTGAGGTTATTTATTTGAATATAATAAGTTGCGCAGCCAATCATCTCGTCGCAGAGGTTAAGTTTTTTGTATGCCATGCCGGCAGGATTCTTTTCGATTGAGGCAAGAACTTCCTTTTCCCGCTCAAATGCCTCGCTTATCATTTTTTTGTACGGCTCGCACTTGATTTCACAAAGCTCACGATTTTCTGTTTTTACTCTTGACATTAGTTTATCCCCCAAACTTGGCAAGCATAGAACGGGCATGTTCCAGAGACTCGGAACTTGCAGCGTCACCAGAAAGCATTCGGGCAATCTCAGAAACCCTCTCCTCACCCTCAATTGGGCGGACATTGGTCTGGGTTGCTCCGTCTTTTACACTTTTTTCTATCTTAATTTGATTATCGGCATAAACAGCGATGCTCGCAAGATGCGTGATACACAAAACCTGCCGATTTTTGGCCAATTTTTTGAGATGACTGCCGATTGAGACCGCAACTTCACCGCCGATACCAGTATCAATCTCGTCAAAAATCATTGTGCCGACTGTAGCCTCGCCGGATTCGTCTGATTCACAGAGAATTGTCTTGAGGGAAAGCATGACTCGGCTAAGCTCACCACCGGACGCAATCTTTGCAAGCGGCTGCAGCGGCTGGCCGGGATTCGCGCTGATTAGGAATTCGATGTCATCGATTCCGTAAGGGCCGCATTTCTGGGTAATTTCATTGCCGGACTTTTCGGCGACATTCACGGAGAAACGGGTGCCCTTCATGCCGAGGTTTGAGAGAACCTGAACCACGCCCGCAGCCATTTTTTCGGCGGCGGCTTTTCGAAGCTGTGAAATTGCTTTTGCCTCAAGATAGACTTTTTTGCCAAGCTCGGCAATTTCTTTTTCAAGCTTTTCTTTTTTGTCCGAACTGTTATCAAGCTCATCCAGAGACTTCTGTGCTTTTTCGCAATATGAGATGACTTCGGAAAGAGGAGCCGAGACAGAAGAAGCGTATTTCTTTTTGAGATTGTAAATTAAAGTCTGTCTTTCCTGAACCTGGGCAAGACGCTCCGGGTCAAAAACAAGTCCTTGTGCGTAAGATTTGTATTCCTCGGCGATGTCAGAAATTTCGTAGAAAGCACTTTCAAGCCTGTCCGTAAGTTTTTGAAGGGACTTGTCCGAAGATGATGCGCTGTCAGCGACGGCACGAAGCCGTTTGAGGACTGAGACTACTGCCCCACCCTCACCGCCAGAAAGAGCGCCGTTAATCTGCTCGACATCTGAATAAAGTTTTTCGAAGGAAGAAAGTTTTGTCTCCTCATCGTCAAGCTCGACATCCTCGTTTGGCTTTAACTTGGCCTCGGTGATTTCTTTGACCGCGAAATTGAGAAGGTCGATTCTCTGTGCTCGGTCGCGGTCATCGGTGTTAAGCTCATCCAAAATTTTTCGCTTGGCGACAAGTTCCGAATAAAGTGAAGTGAAATTTGCGACGCGTTCGGTAAGTCCTGCGTAAGAGTCAAGGAATTTCCGGTGCTCGCCAACCTTCATGAGAGACTGATGCTCGTGCTGACCGTGAATATCAATCAAGAATGAGCTGAATTCTGCCAGATCCGCGCGGGTCACAGGCGTGCTTCCAATCCATGCGCCGGATTTGCCGTTTTCGCGGATTACACGACGCAAAAGGACACGCCCATCCTCGATTTCAATGCCGTGAAGTGAAAGCCATTCCCAGGCATTTGCAGGCTCCGCAGAAGACTCGTCCTCTCCAGAAAAATCACGGATTGAAGAAGGAGTTTTTCCTAGATAAAAAGAGCCTGTTACGACAGACTCATGCGCGCCACCACGGATTTGCTCGACTCCGGCCTTTCCGCCTAGCAAAAAAGTGAGTGCGCCGATTAAAAGAGATTTTCCCGCACCAGTTTCACCAGAAAGCACCGTGAAGCCGCCGTTGAATTCGACATTTGCAGAATCGATGAGGGCAAAATCTTTAATTGAAAGATCTTCAAGCATGTTGAGGACCTCCTGACCAGTTCAATTTTGAGCGGAGCGCATTATAAAACTTTTCTTTCGTACAGCCAATAAGTTTGGCCTTGAATTCACTCTGACGGATTCGAATGACATCGCCAACATGCAAATCAACAGGAATCTGACCATCCACGCTGATAACGACATCCGAAATGCGGGAAGGAAGGATTTCAATTTCAAGCTCACCGTCCGGACTAAGCACCAATGGACGGCTCGAAAGCGAAAATGCATTCATTAGAGTGAGAACCATGGCATCAAGATCAGGATCAATTATAGGACCGCCCGCGCTCGCAGAATAGGCGGTTGAGCCTGTAGCCGTGGATATAATGATTCCGTCAGCCTTGATTTCGCCGAGAGGAACTTTGTCATAAAGAACATTGAATGAAAGCGTGTGTGTCGCAGTCTTACCGCAAACAACAACATCATTCAGTCCAGTCGCAGACAGCCGCCTTTTTCCACCACGAATTAAATCGGACTGCAGCATACTCCGTTCATCTACGACTGCCTCACCGGCAAGGAATTCCTCAAGCTCGCGCTTCCATTCGCCCCTCTGAACACTCGCGATAAAGCCAAAAGAACCGAAATTTATCGGAAAGATCGGGATTCCAAGAGGAGCGCACCCACGCGCCGCAAAAAGAACTGTACCATCGCCACCCATCGTAACAACAAAGTCGTAACCATAAAACGGATACTGTTCGGAAAAACCATTGAAGACAAAAATATCAGCCTTAACATTCAGACTCTCAAGATATGCCTGAATTTCATTGCCGAGAGTTTTCGATTCTTCCTTGAAACTGTTTACTACGATAAGTGACTTTTTTACATTCATAAAACTTTTTTATGGCAATGTCCCCAAAACCTTAGCGATTTTTGTCGCTGATTCGGAACCAAGCCGTGGATACAAAGGAAACAGCACGCACCGGAGAAAAAGCGACTTCGCATGAATATATTTTGACTGCTCATCCTCTCCAAGAACAGAAATCACTGACTTTTCGTAAGCCGGACGGATTTCAATTTCTTTTCGGGAGGCATATTGTTTTGCATCCTTAAAACTTCCATTTAGGACGACAGGGAACGACCATATTGTGGAAGGATTTTCTTCGCTGCGGGAGAAAGTCTTATTTTTGCCGCTGGAAAGAGATTTTGTGAAAATGCCGTAAAGAGATTTGCGGATTTCCTCGTTGCGGTTGAATTCTTTGAGTTGAATAAAGCCAAGCGCGCTGTTCATGTCCGGCAGAATATCCGTTTCCGGAGCCTCGTCGGTAAATTTTTTGAGGATGCTCCATTCACGGCGTTTTGGTGCAATAAGGACAGCCCCGCCACCAGCAGTAACAGTGTCATTGGCCTCAAGGCCGAGAATTGAATAAAGGCCGAGCATTCCAGCCTTTTTCTGCAAGTCCTCTGGCTTTGCCTGAGATTCTTCAGAAGCAGAAAGACTGTAAACTGAGCCGACAGAATGAGAAATATCTTCGATTACAGGAACGCCTGTTGCAATAATCTTCTCCAGGTCCGGGAGAATTCCCATCGTCTCGTGAAGAAGCAGAATCCGGCCACCATTTTTGATTCCTTCCTGAACGGACTCAACTGAAACAAGGCCGTCATCTTCCTGAACATCAAGCACAAGAGGGGTGAAGCCGAGATTTTTTACTGCAGAATAATGCCATGACGGAGCAAGGGCAGAAATCATCACAGAAGCCCCCTGTTCCAAATCCAATGCCTTTACGACATAAGAAAAAGCAACAGCCGGACTTCTGAATGCAACGGCTCCGTCACAACCCGTAAATTCTTTTACGGTCTGAATTAACTTGCCGTTCAGCTCACCAGGGCCGAGTTTTTCATCGACCATACATGTCAGAACAGCATCCATTTCCTTTCTGCGAATTGTAGAACTAAAAGTCTGAATCATTATTACTCGTCACTCGCTTCGCCAGGATCAAGAATTTTTTGGAGTTCCTTGGCGTTGAACAAGCGGCGCATATCGAGCATGATGAGATATTTGTCATCCTGACGGATAACGCCGTGAATATACTCAGTGCCGATTCCGCTAATCATCTGTGGCGGGTCTTTGATGTCAGCAGTGTCGATCGCAACAACCCGCGCGATTCGGTCAATGATGATACCGATGCGGTTGTTCTCGATATTGAGGATGATGAATCCGCCTTCAAATTCTTCATCGTCCTCTGCGACAGCAAGCTTTTGAATCTGGAAACGCTTATGCAGGTTAATTACAGGAATAATCTCGCTTCGAAGGTTGAAAATTCCTTCTACATAAAACGGGGCATTAGGAATAGGTCGGACTTTCGTAACCTTTACGATTTCCTTTACATCCATGATGTCCACGCCGTAGATTTCTCCGCCAAGCTGGAATGTAACTAACTGAATCTGAGTGTTTTCTGCCATATTTCCCCCTAGATTATTCGCCAAGAAGCTTTTTTGCTTCCAAGAATTCTGAAATACCGACAGCAACTTTTTTTGCCTCGCGCATTGCAAGGACTACAGTTGCCGGCTTATGGACGACATCACCACCGGCAAAAATGCCGCGTTTTGTTGTCATGCCATAAGGCTTTTGTCTTGTAACAACATATCCGCCCTCATCGACATCGATTCCTTCGGTTGAATTTACGATGCGTGCTGCAGGTCGAGAACCGATTGCGATAAGGATTTTATTTGCAGGGATAACGACCTCGCCATCAGGACTCTGACATTTGAGCCCCGTTACGACACCGTTCTCACCAACATATTCGACAGGAGCATGCTCCCACTTGAATTCAACACCGTCACTGATTGCACCGTCATACTCTGCTTTTGCGGCCTTCATAAATTCGGCGGTTTTTCGGTATGCGACAGTGACTTTTTTGGCCTTCATGCGGATAGCAGTGCGGCATGCATCCATTGCGACATTGCCGGCACCGATAACAACAACGCTGTCTCCCTCTTCGATTGGAACCTCTGACTTATCAACATTTCCATCCTGATAAAGACGAACCATGCGGAGAAGGTAATTTGACTGGATGATTCCCTTAAGCTCTTTGCCAGGAATATCAAGATCTTTTGACAGAGCAGTTCCAGTTCCGATGAAAACCGCATCAAATCCGTTCTTGAAAAGCTCATCAACTGTGATGTCAGTTCCAATCATGGTGTTTGTTACAAACTGAACGCCGAGATCAGCGATTTTTTTGGTTGTGTTGCGGACTACATCTTTTGGAAGACGGAACTCCGGGATGCCGTAAAGAAGGACACCGCCCGGCTCACTTTCGCCTTCATAAACGACGACCTCGTAGCCTTTGCGAGCCAAATCGCCTGCAACAGTGAGACCAGCAGGACCTGAACCAATTACGGCAACCTTTCCGCCGATCTTTTCGATTTTCTTTTCACGATTGAGGTTCAAATCATTGTCAAAATCTGCGATGAAACGCTCAATCATGCCGATTTTAATTCCCCTGCCGGCTTTGGCAAGAACACAATGGCCTTCGCACTGATTTTCATGAGGACAAACACGGCCACATATTGCAGGGAGATTGCTTCGCTGGGCGATGATGCTCGCAGCCTCACCAAAATTACCAAGCGAAACCGCGTGGTTGAATGCCGGAATATCGTTCTCGATCGGACAACCTGTGCGGCACAAAGGTTTCGGGCAGTTAAGACATCTTCGCGACTCCGCGATTGCCTCCTGCATGCTATACCCTTTAATCTCTTCTTCCATGTTTAATAAACCTCATAAAAAAAAATTCTAACTTTTACAGTATAACGATAGATTCGTTAAAATGCAAACTAATTAAATAAAATCTTAATATTTTCATAAAATTTTGCCCGAAGATTCAGTCAACAACAAACAAAGTTATTGAAAAAACTTTCTTCGCACCAAGTTTCTTAAGTTCCCTGGCACAAGCCTCGATTGTGGAACCTGTCGTCAAAACATCATCCGCAAGAACAAGGGCTTCGGGAACCACAGGCAGGATTTTTTTGATTTTCCGCCAGTTTTTAAGTCTGTAAGACGAAGATATGCCTTCGATTCTCTGCAAACGGTCAAGTTTTTTCTGCTGGACATGGGAAAGCCTCTCAAGAACAGGAAGGATTTGCACGCCCCACCCCTTCCGAAGATAATAGCAAAGTTCGTCTATCTGATCCCAGCCACGCTCGCGGATTTTACCAGGCCGGGGCGGAACGGGCACAACCGGGAGCGGAAGCCCCATGCTTTCTTCCAGCGATTTAAGTTTTTTATAGAAAATTGAGGCGAAATATGGGGAAAGAGTTCGCTTGTCGGCCATTTTCCATGCAAAAAGCAGGGATTTTTTCCACAGTTGATAACCATTAAGGGAAAACGCACCGTCAATGCTCTCTAGGGCCGGCTCCTCTCGGCAATAAGAGCAGACATCAATCTCGCTGATAAGTTCACGACCGCATTTTGAGCAGGCATGCACAAATCCCGGAACATTGATTTTCGGAAGACAAGAACGGCACAGCGGAATGCGCAGCGTTCTTTTTGAGCAGCAAAGGCATTTTTCTCCGCCCATGAAAAAAGAGACAAGATTCTGAACAAATGTCATAATCCAAAACTGGACGGCAAATGCGCGGTTATTAAAACGGATAATTCTTTCTTTCATCACTATAGTATTTCCAAAAAATTTTCATTTTTGGCAACGCAAACGGAAAAAAGTCAGAATAATACAAAAAAAAATTATCTTCCGCTCAGGGATTTCTTCCAGCGGTCAATCAAATCCAGGGCCTGGCGCGGAGTCATGTCATCAGGATCACAGCTCAGGATTTCGTCCAGAACAAGCTCTTCGTCCGAGAAAAGCCCCGGCATGGTTACTGATTTTTCAAGATATTTTTCGGATGAAGTCTGGGCAGTCTGGATATTTCCGACATTCACGCCTGTTCCATTTCCGTCCGGGGAAGCTGAATGAAGGCTTTCAAGGATTTCATTTGCCCGGCGGATTACGCTCTGAGGAACGCCCGCAAGGGATGCGACATGGATTCCGTAAGAATTTTCGCTCGCTCCGACCTTGATTTTTCGAAGGAAAGTAACTTTGTCATTTTCCTCGCTGACTTCCATGCACAAAAGCTGGAGACGAGGATGATTGAGCCGCGTAAGCTCGTGATAATGTGTCGCAAAAAGCGTCTTACATTTGAGCGCGTTCAGAAGATACTCTGAGACAGCCCATGCGATTGAAAGTCCGTCCTCAGTGCTTGTTCCGCGACCGACCTCATCCATAATCACGAAGGATTTTTCGGTGGCAGTTCGCAGAATGTAAGCTGTTTCGGTCATTTCGACAAGGAAGGTTGATTCTCCGCGGGCAAGGTTGTCGCTTGCACCTACGCGGCAGAAAATGCGGTCAACTACGCCGATATGTGCCTCACGAGCCGGGACGAAAGAGCCAATCTGAGCAAGGAGCGCAATCAAAGCATTCTGGCGGAGATAAGTTGATTTTCCGGCCATGTTCGGGCCTGTGATTAAGCCAAAATACGGTACGGAGCTATCTTTTTCAGCGGAAATTTCAATGTCGTTCGGAACAAACTCGCCGCTTGGAAGATGAAGTTCAACGACCGGGTGGCGGCCAGCGCGCACGATGAACTCTTTTGAGTTATCGACAAGAGGCTTTACCCAGCCGTGCAAGATTGCGGCATTCGCAAGGGCAGCCGTAACATCTGCGTAGGCGATTTCTTTTGCGCTCTGCAAGAGATAGTTCGTTTGCTCAGCGATTTTTGAGCGCACATCGAGGAACAAAGCCTTCTCAGTTTCGATGATTTTTAAGCTTGCCTCGTTAATTTGTTTTTCGATTTCCTGCAAGCGCGGTGTCGTGTAGCGGTCGGCATTTGTGAGCGCGCGCCGCATGATAAAATGAGACGGAACCTGACTTGCCTTTCCGCGCGTGATTTCAATGTAATAGCCGGAAAGAGAATTGCTTCGGATTCGGAGATTTGGGATTCCGCTAGCCTGCTTTTCTTCTTCAGCATAATCTTCAAGGATTTTGTTCACATTGTCGTGAATGCGACGATATTCGTCCAGCTCGCTTGACCAGCCTTCTTTTATGATTCTTCCTTCGTCGAGGGCCGTTGCCGGATCTTCTTGAATTGAGTCAAAAATCAGTTTTGCGATGTTCTGGGCGATTGACTTGTCCGTCTGTGTGAAGCCGAAATTATCCAGCTGCTCTCGCACTTTGAGCCATGCTTCAAGGCTTGAGCGGAGTGCCTGCAAATCCTTTGCGTGAGCACGTTCCATTGCAACTCGTCCTGCAAGTCGCTCGACATCAAGAATATCCGCAAAAAGCTCGTGGACATATTCAAGAAGGTTGCGGTTATTCACAAAAAGCTCGACATGACTCTGCCTGCTCTGGATTTCTTCGACATTCGTGAGCGGATACAAAAGCCAGTTCCGCATCATTCGCTTGCCCATTGCTGTCTGAGTATGAGAAAGACATTCCAAAAGTGAAAACTGGGAAGTGCCGTCGCGAAGATTCTGAACGATTTCCAGATTGCGGCGGGAAGAGTCGTCCATAATCACGAACTGGCTGTCGCGGTAAATTTTTATCCCGGTTACATGCGGAGAATTTGAAGTTGTTGTTTTTTGAAGATAATCAAGCAAAAATCCCGCAGGTGCTACTTCCGGGGAAGACTCATTTAGAGAAAAGCTCTGCAAATTTGCCGTTTTGAACTGAGTGCAAAGCCGTTTGTACGAAAGGGCCGGATCAAAATTCCAGTCCGGGTAGTAAGAAACTGCAATCCGCTCGTTCTGTTCGAGTGAAGCCTGGATTATCTCATTTTTTTCAAGGTTCTGCGGAAGAAGAAGCTCTCGCGGGTGGCAGCGGTCAAGTTCCTTGGCGAAATTTTCTGCCATGTCCTTTTCAAACCAGCTCGTCGCAAAAAAATCAGATGTGGTGACATCGATGTAAGCAAATCCTACCTTACCCTTCTGCGCAACTACACAGGCCAGAAAGTTGTTTGAACCGCCCTCAAGATATTCGCTTTCAAGGGCAGTTCCCGGCGTGATTACTTCGATTACTTTTCGTTCGGTGAGAGTTTTGCCGTTCGGCTCGCCGATTTGCTCACAAATTGCAATTCGTTTGCCACATCTTAAAAGGCGTGCGATATAGATTTTGACAGCATGAAAAGGGATTCCGCACATGGGAGCTGAACCACGGTGTGTTAGGGTGAGATTTAACAGGCGGGAGACCTCAATCGCATCATTGTTGAACATCTCATAAAAATCACCCAAGCGGTAAAAAAGAATTTCGTCTTTGTGCTCGTCTTTGATTGACAGATATTGAATCATCATCGGGGTGAGTTCTGCAGACTCGCTCCGGCTCTGAACTGTTCCTGCTACGACAGCATCTTTGTTGCGGGCCATCTTACAATCCCAATGCCGAAATTACTTTGTCAGTGACATCGACAGAAGAACTGTACCACAAAATCGCGTTATTCTGCTGCAAAGAGAGAATCATGCTGTAGCCTTCATTTTCAGCGACACGCTCAATCGTGGAATAGAGTTTTTTATAGAAAGAATCTGAATTCTGAAGGTTGTTTTTCATTGATTCAAGCTCAATGTTCTTTGCATTGGTATACTCGGTGAGAGCATCTGTTTTTTTAATTATATCCGCTTCAAGTTTCGAAGACTGTGCATCATTTCCGGCGGAAAGATAGTCAGCCTTCTGTTGCTTAAGTTTCTGAATTTCTTCAGTTCTCTTGATTATTTCTTTTTGGAAGTCAGATTTTTTTGACTCGTAGTTGCGAATCGGGGCAGAATTTCGGAAATATGCCTGATAAACTTTTGCCGTATCAACAACGCCAAAGCGCGTAATCTGCTGCGAGAATGCCGCGCCGGTAAAAACAAATGCGAAAATTGCAAGAATCGAAATCTTCTTTAAATTCATAACTGCTCTCCAATTATTTATTTGTGATGTTAAATGAAAGTACGAACTTCCAGTTTTTATCCCATTCAATTTCCCGGTCAGAATTTACCTGGAATGTGTTTGCAAAAAGCAGACGCAACGGGAACTGAGGAATTGTGAAGCGGATTCCAGGACCTGTACTACAGTAGAAATTAGTTATATCAAGTTCCTTGAACAATTCCTGTGGCTCAGTCTTGATTACTGCGGCATCAGCGAACAAATCAAAGGCAAGGACTCCAGGAATAAGAGGCATACGAAGCTCGACTATGTTGCTCCACATTGCCTTACCGCGTTTTTTGTTATAGATGTTTGTCCATCCGCGGCCGTTGAACATGCCGTCAATATAGAGCCTGCTTGAATCACCAATACCTGTTCCTGGTTTCGGGAACTGCATTGAAAGGCCAGAATATGCCATGAAGACAAGCTTGTATGTCCAGTTTTCAGTAATCGGGAACTTGAACAATGTGAAATACTTCTCAAGTTTTGTGTCGGTGCGGAGAAAGTATTCTGTTTCGACAGGAGTGAGACCGTACCATGTGAATCGCTGGCTCGCGAACCATCCTGTTGAAGGATCATAGTTGATGTCTCGGTCATCGATGGAAACTGCCGTCCATACAGAGTTCTGCCATCCCCAGCGGTTAGCGTATTCACTGACAGAACTGTCCACAGGATTCCAGATTTTTTCGTTGTAAAGATTGTTCTTAAGGCTGCCAGTAATACCGCCTGTCCAAGAAATAATTGCGAAATCAGGAGTCCAGCGGCGGCCACCGGAAATGCTTGATGACCATCGCCACTGCTCGTAGTTCATGTAATATGAGTTGTCACTGACAAGGCCGTTTCCGTCAACTTTGTTTCGCAATGCGGAAAGGCTTGAATGTGAGATTTCAGTGCTTATAGATGTGCTTATCGGCAAATCTCCGAACCAGTTTGTGCCGTAACCGAGGCTGAGCGACTGGGTATCCGTAGCGACGGTTGAGCTTGCGCTGACAGAGCGGCCAGTTCCCTTGACATTGCTGTCCTGCCACTTGACGAAAAGGGCAAAAGGAAGGTCATCAGGGTCAGAGACACCGCTGAAAGTGACACCAAATTCAATTGAAGTAGTTGACTGCTCTTCGACAGAAACAATCAAATCAACAAGATTTTCTTCAGAACCAGGAACTACATCAGGAACAACCGCGCTGAAATACTGCAAGTTGTACAAATTTCGCAGACCAGTCGTTACTTTTGCCTTTGAGAAAATATCGCCAGCTTCGATAGGAATTTCTCGGCGGATTACATTCTCTTTTGTTTTTGTGTTGCCCTTAATTATGATATTCTCGACATGAGAGCGGACATTCTCAGTAATCATGAACTGATATGCGATTGTCTTTTTTTCGACATCTTTTGCCGGGTACTGCTGGAACTTGTTTGCAGTGTAGCCGTTCTCATAGTACAAATCAGCGACAGCCATAAGGCCTTCGTTGAATTTTGTCTGATTGAAAACAGAGCCTTTCTTTAGCTTGACTTTTGCCTGAAGCTCGTCATCAGAGAAGATTTTGTTTCCGACGAAAGTGACACCCTCGTAAGTGTACTGCGAGCCTTCGCTTATTACGAATGTAATGGTAAGCTCGTTACGGCCTTTCTTTTCGTTTATTGATGTTGTCTGAGTTACATCGACAATGGAAGCATCGATATAGCCTTCGTTTGCGTAATAACTGAGGATTGACTGTTTATCAGCCTCAAGCATGGACTCCTGAAATGCACCTTTATTGAGAATTCCGGCTTCCTTGAGCTTGAGCTTCTTTTTTAAGGTCTTTGAAGATATGACTTTGTTGCCTGAAAAACCAATGGTTGAAATGACAGTTGAGCGGCCTTCGTCCACCTTGAATGTAATCTCAATACCTTTTGACGTTTGCTTTATAGAAGATGTTACTTTTGCCTCTGTGAATCCTTTTTCAAGGTAATGATCACGGATAGCCCTTTCATCAATCGAAATCTTTGAAGGAATGTAAACATCCTTTTCTTTGGAAGACATTGCATCTTTCAGCTCGGTGGTACGAATCTGCTTGTTTCCGCTGATTATGATTCGGGTGATAATAGGCTTTTCTTTTACAGAGAAAGTAATTGCGACTGTAGTACGCTTTACATCACCAGGAAGAGCCTCCGGGTTAATCTCGTCGAACAAATCAAGGGCGTAGATGCGGTCCATCATGTCGGCGAAAAGCTCATCGGAAAACTTTTTGCCATAAAAGCTAGAGACGACGCCATCAACTTCCTTGCTGCTTACGCTTTTAAGTCCTTTGAATTTTACAGACTTAATTACAGCCCCGTAATACCATGTGCTGTCGGCTTCTGCCGAAGATGAAGATTCAGAGTCCTGCGCGAAAACAGGAACTGCCGAAAACAAACAAACAGAAAAAAGAAGCGCGAAAAAACGCAGACGGATTGACATAAAATCCCCTCAAATATTTTTAAAAAGCATACTTCCATGACAGTGTTAACGATGTAGACGGAACCCATGTACTCAGAAGGCCTTTTTGAAGCGAATCAATATCTGGAGCAACTTGCAGACGGATGTTGGCGAAAGGAGATGCCATCTCAAAACCTATTTCTGGCTGAAAAACAACTCCATTGACCGAAGTACCGTTGTTAATTTTATGCTCATCATAAGTCCAATGAAGCATGGAGTCCAAATAAATCGAACTGCCGAAGTATTTTCCTATATAAACAGTCGAATTATCGATAAAGTTACCGACCGAAAGCTGCTTATTTTTGGTATTTTCGTCCATGCTCAGTTTCAATGAATTTTGCAAGACATTGGTTCGAATGGAAACTATATCAAAATTCAACAATTCACGCAATGTATTCTCAACTCTCCTCATCACAGTTGACTGAACAAGCCAGTCGCCGCCCGCACCGAATATGTCAGATACACCGCTCGAATCCGCGGAAACGACCTGTCCAAGAAGACGCATGATTTCCCGTTCGGATTTTGCAGGAGTAGCAGTGAAAGTCGGATTGAATGTGCTGACAGGCTGATTATTTGCCGAAAGCGTAATCGTAACCATGTTTCCGTTGTCATCACGCTCCCTAGTCTCTGCCCGAACAGTCACTTTCGGATCGATTGAGTCCTGAGTCTCGTTGAATACAATACGGCCTTCCTTCATATAGAAGTTTCTGTTGAGCCATGAAATTTCACCGCCGCGCAAAGTTATGTCGCTCTTGAATTCAAGGTCGCCGGAATAAGAATCGAAATAAATCGAAAGCGGAGTTCCCGGAGCAACGACACCGCGCAGGAACGGATTGAAAAGGAGCTGGACTTTCTGGCCGACGATAATGTCGAAATCAACAGTCACATTCAGTTCCGCAGGATTTTTTACAGGCACAGACGGCAAAAGATTTCCGATATTCTCGATTGAGAACTGATTCTGCAATGGAGTCGCAACAATCTCTACATCAGTGTCATCGACGTTTACGAAACCAGAAATCGAGACATCCCGCGGAATAGTAAATGCAAGCGTAAGATTTCCGGAAGCCCTTCCTTTCGCATGAATGAACGGGAATGTCAAATCAAGCGGAACCTTGTTGTTGTCGTCAATGTCAATCTTAAGCTCAAGGAAGTTCGGAATCCACCTGTTGAATTCCATGCGGTACTCAACAGTTCCGAGTCCTTTTCCCAAAGTAACAGGCGTTGGCGGAACAAGAGCCTCACCCTGTCCCACAGTCATTATGACCTTTGAAGCATGGAAATAATTTTTTGAGACGAGAGGAATTATAAAATTTGGGTGCATTACGCTGAACGCGCCGGTAAATTCAGGATCCGTAGTCGGGCCGGTAATTTTTATCGCCCCGGAAAGAATGCCCGAATTGAAGCTTACGAAAGGAATCTCAACTTCGGAGCAGATAAATCGCATGTCGGCATTGATTCCAGTCACATTGAGATCAAGATTGTTCTGCTTTATATATCCAGAAAGATTGAACTGCACAGGACTTTGCTTTCCTGCCCTTGCAGTGATGTACTTGTCGCTCAAAGTGTAAGATGCCGTGAAACCGTCGGAACGGTCTGTAAGGATGTCAAACCTGTTTGGCGAATGAACGGCCGTTACTTTCAGAGGAAAATCGCTGGCTATAAAATCGCCGGTAATTTTCGGAGAAGAGAGAGTAAGGGAATAGAAATCAGGCACCGAGAATTTCTTTTCCGGCACAGAACCTTCTATATTAATGCTGAACGGCGCGTGAATCGTTTTTTCCATCAGTTTTGCATCAAGCACGAAGGAAACGGAGCCTGTGAACAAAGATGGATCAAATGTCGCGCTCGCATTTGAAATCGTGAGGACAGACCAGTCACAGTTAAGGCCGTCAACATGAAGCCCTGTGTCGTCATAAGTCACGGAAGCCCTGGCCACGAGAGGATAGCCGTAAAGAAGCAGGGATGAGCGATGAAGCTGCAAAGAGACAAAAGGATTGCTTAGAGTACCGCTGGCCGTGAGGTCCGCCGAAATAGTGTTCTCTGGATTCTGCAATGCCATAATCCTTGCAGACGGGAACGAGTTTATAGAAGCCTGTGCAGAAAGATAGAAATCATTCTTAAGACTTTCAGCAGAAAACGGGAGCTGTGAAGGATTCGTCAAATCCGCGGAAAAAGATATTGTCTCGCTTGTAATCGGGCTTGACATGTAAAGAGCCGCATGAACCGAATCAAAAATATTGTCGTTCATGTTCCAGACAATGCTGCCCTCACCCTCAAGAGAGGAAACTGTGTCCGAATACACGAGGCTTCCGAGAACGAAACCGTATTTATTCAAAGAGCCGGAAAGCGCAAGATGCGGAGAAAATTGAAGATAAGAAGAAGGCTCCTCGACCTCAAAACTGATGATGTCGGCCTCAAACCCGGATTCCCTGCTCCAGCGAAGAATCGCGCTAGCAGAAGTGGCGAACACATATTTTCCAACGCTGAACGGAAACTGCGCGAACTGAACTGTAGCCCCAACCTGCTCGTCAATCGAGATAATTGCATCAAAGTTATAGTCACCGGAAATTGCAATCCAGTCCGGGCTGAAATTTCCAAAGAAATGGTACGGCACGGAATTCATGGTCAGATCCGTCGAGAAAGAAAATTCCTTGAAATTCTCGGAGAATTCAATCGCAATCTCAGCGTGTGCGGTCTGTTTTCCGAAAAGAAGGTCAAAGCTTGAGAACTGCAGAGTCTCGCGGGAGCCGTCAACGGCAAAACTTACAAGTTCCCTATCCTTCTCGGTGTTAGCAAAAAGACAGACAGGTGCGTTCAAAGAAAAATCCTTGAAATCGCTGGAGAAATAAACTTCCGTGTTGAAGATATAAGGCCTGAGTTTTTCGGCCGCATTTTTGAGAACCTGACTTTTTTCCTCAGGTACGAAGAAAGCCGCCGTGTCAACGATACTGTCCGCGAAAATGTTGGACACGACAACACTCGCCTGAACGAATTTTTCTCTTCCGGTAAGGAAACTTCCGTCAATCTGAAGCCGGCCAGTCTCCTCAAAGTCAGGATGGGCGAAGTCCAAAAGCTCAAACTGGAAGTCAACTGAGTTCTGCCCCGGAAGAAGAGTGAACTGGACACCGGTGAAGCTCTTTTCATTCATGAAAATTTGCGGTGCGACACAGGTGAATCCGTTTCGGTACGGGTCAAGGTAAACTTCCGTAGAAATTATGCCGCCGTTTCTGAGCATGAAATAATTCAGTGAAAGCAAGCCTGACGGCTGGAGTTTCTTAAAATCAAAGGAACCAGAGAAATCAGCATCGATGAAAGAGCCTTTAGCGGCAAGTTTCTTGACATTTATAGATTTTTCATTGCCGTCGCAGCGGAGCGAAAGATTGACCTTCTCACCAAGGAGTTTTTTCGGCAGCGAAAGCGTGATGTTCGTGTTGTAATCAATCTCCTTTGAACTGAGTTTTCCGAAAAGGGAGCCGGAGATTGTAGTCCCGTTGATTTTCTGAATCGCAGGGCTTTTCTGCCGGATTGAGACAAGGCTTAGCGGATTGAAACCGTCAAATTCCCCGGAGAACGCAAAATCCGACTCAGCCAAATCATAGCGGGCAAAAATCGAGAACGGAAGGACTGTACGCATCGTCCGAACCTCAACCTTATCATCAGCATAATTCACGAGCATGTCGAGGTTTGAAAGCGAATAATCAGCCCCGCCCGCACCAGAAAGGCTTACGAGGGCCGAGCTTCCTTCAAGATTTGAGAAAACCTTGCCAGAGACAGAGAAATTGCACGCAACGGAAGTCCATCTTCCGGCAGTCTTGTAAAGGGCTGTCTTGTAGAAGACCTTTCCGCTGGTCTCAAGCTCAATGCCCTCAGAAAGACTGAAATCCTTGAATTTGATATTTTTGAGAGTCGCAAGGACCTCATTCTGCTTGTCCGAATAATGTACGGAAACATTTTTTACGACCACATCAAGAGGAATGTCAAAATCAAGCTCCTCATCAGAATCAGCTTTATTTTCAGGCTCCGTCTCTTCGCCGAAATCAACTTCCGCAGCGGAATTCTCAGAAATTGCAGTCTCCACGATGGCTTTTTGGGTCAGCTTGCGTTTCTCAATCAGCAGTTTTATTTTTTCGATGAAATCCTGGTTCTGCATCGCATTGTATTCAATCGAAACGCCGTTCAGCGTAAGTTCCTTGAGCGCGACAGTAGGATTTTTTGAGAAGAAGCCCTTTATGTCATAAGTGAGAGTCGCCCGCCGGATTGAGAGCAGCTTGTTCTGTGTCGCAACCTCATGAATCGAAATGTTCCTAAAATTAACACCTGTAAAAACCGACGGAGAAAGTGAAGCATAAGAAAGTGCAAGCCCAGTCTCATCCTCAAGTTTTTTGGAAAGAACAGTCTCAAAATCACTCAAAGCCTCATAAATGCGAAGGTACACAGGCCGAACCAACGCGAGGACAGCAACGAGAAAGAGAATGAATATTGCGCTACCAAGGCTTACGCCGAGAGATTTTTTGTTCATCTTTAATTTTTTTTTCGAGACTTCTTCTTTTCAAGTATCGGCAAAAAATGGGTTATATTCTATAATAGAATCAAAAAGTAAAAAATATGATTTTAGGAAAGATACATGATTTTAAAAAATTTTATTGTTTTTGAAGGCATTGACGGAGCCGGAACAAGCACCCAGATTGAAGTTTTGAAAAAGCGAGAAGATGCCGACCGCTTCTTTTTCACGGCAGAGCCGACTGACAGCGAGACCGGCAAATTTCTGCGCAAAATGCTCAAGGGCGATGTAGAGCTTGACCCGCGCACGACCGCATTTTTGTTCGCCGCCGACAGGAACGAGCACCTTTACGGGAAAAGCGGCACGAACTGCGGAGTCGTAGAACAGGCTCAGAGCGGAAAAATCGTCGTGAGCGATCGCTATCTGTTCTCAAGCCTCACCTACCAGACCGTTACATGCGGAAACGAGCTTCCACGAAAACTCAACGAAAGCTTCCCGCTCCCGGAAATTTTATTTTTCTTCGACATCAACCCGGAAATTTCTTTGCAGCGAGTTTTGGGCCGCGGCAAGACCGAAATTTACGAAAAACTCGACTTCCAGAAAGCCACCGCCGAGCGGTACAGGTCAGTCATCGACGACTACGAGAAGATGAACACCGGCATGAAGATTGTAAGGCTGGACGCAAGCCGCCCGATTGAGGAAGTCGCTGCAATAATCGCAAAGAACATTGAATTCCTCACAAAGACAATTTAGACGGGGATTTTAAGGGGCTGTGCCCCTTAGGCGAAGGGGTAGCGGAAGACACCGCAGCGAAGCGAGGAGGCTGGAGCGAGGGGGAGACTTCCCCCAGCCTATTTTTCAATTTTCATCTTTCAACTTTCAATTTTTTTGCCGATAATCTATGAGATGAAAAAGAAATTTTTTGCCATTTTTGCGGCGATTTTCGTGATATTTTCGGCACTGCCAGCTTTCTCATACATGGTCAAATACAAAGAGGACTATTACAAGCTCTTCCATGTGCATTACCAGCAATATCCGGACGACTGCATTGAGAACATCTACTGGCTTGAGCAGGCGGTGAAGGCCGATTTCTGCAACCCTTTGTACGCCCCAGTCACAATCAACGACGAGAAGGACTGGGAAAAATACCGCTATCTCTTTATGATGCATATAAATCTCAAGCTGATTGAGCAGCATACAAGGCTCGGCCGTGTCTATGACAAACAGGTGGCACATTTTTACGACGCACCGTGGCGTGACGCTTACATCGAGAACCTTAAAAAAGCAAAATCATGCTACGAGGCCGGACTTTACTACTGGCGCGAGGCGAAACTCTGGGCAGAAAAAGCGAATGTCGGCAAATTCAAGTTCCTTATCCTGCAGCAAATCCAAAACTGGGAAGACGAGCGCGAACGGATTGGAACAGGCAGCCTCGACTACGAAAAAATCCTAAACCGAGAGCTAAAGCGCGTGAACAAAGTGATTGAAGAATTCGAAAAGATGGGAAAAGATTATTAAGCTAGGAATCAGGATTTCAAGGGGGGATGTCTCCCCTAGGGAGCCGGTCGCCGTAGGCGAAGAAACTCACGAGGTGAGTCTCGGTGAAGGCTATGCCTGAACAGTGCGTCGCTACCACTTCGCCTGGGGCTGTCGCCCCAAGCCCCCAATTTTTTTGTACAATTCCGACCAGTTTTAATTTACACTGCCAAAAATGCAAATTTTTTGCCTATATATATGTGTCAGAAAAAAACGACAATTTCACTTAAAAGAGGCAAAATATGGCAGACATTTTTCACCCAAAACCAGTTGATGAGCTTACCTTTACCGATGATTTCGACATCCATGTCGCGACGAGAATTTCTTACAGAAATTCTCGCGGATAATTTGCTTTTTGCCGCCTCCATGCGGCACATTTTCTGATATTTTTGCGCGGAGCTTGTGGAGCGGCTTTTGCACATCCGCGTGAGCCATGTCGAATACCCGGAACTCGAAAAGACAATCGCACCGTATTACACGACAAAAGGCGTCCGGCTCGATGTTTACATAAAGGACAGCGACAAAATCATAGATGTTGAAATGCAATCTTACCCGCAGGAAGCACTTGGAAAACGCACAAGATACTACCAGAGCATGATAGATATGGACAGTCTCATGAAAGGGCAAGATTATTCCGAACTTAAAGACAGCTACATCCTTTTCATCTGCAAGCACGACCCGTTCAAAGATGAAAACAAAAACCACTACGGACTTCCATGCTACACCTTCAAAAATACATGTTTGGAAAATTCCGCCGTGAATTTAAATGACAAATCGCTAAAGGTAATTTATAATGCAAGTGCATACAAGGAAGAAAAGAATGAGAGAATCCAAAATTTTCTCCGCTTCATCCACACGAACGAGCCAGGCCAAGATGATTTCTCAAACCGACTTTCCGCCCTGGTTGAGAAAATCAAGGACAACGAGAAATTCAGGAGGGAATACGCCGCTATGAATTTACATGACAGAGATATAACTAGAGCCGCAAAAAGAGAAGGTGTTTTGCAAGGCGAGCAGAAAAAAGCGATTGAAGCGGCGAGAAATTTCTGGGCAAACGGTGTCTCAAAAGAAATAATTGCCCGCTCCTTGGATTTGCCATTAGATAAAGTTGCAGAAATTCTAAGTCAGGCGACAACAAAATCTTCAGGAGGAATTACGCCGCTATGAATTTACACGACAGAGATATAACCTGAGCCGCTAAACAAGCTGGAATTGCAAAAATCCCGCACTTGATAAAAACACCACGGCTATTGCATCGAAAACAGCAGCCGGGGAATTTTTTATGCGAATTTTTGCCTGAAATTCAATACTCAGGCTATTTGCATCTCCAATAGCCTGTTTCTGGATTTATTTCAAGTTTGCTTGAATCAATAAATTCTCCAAACTTGTACGCATGGTCATTGTCAATATAACACCCTGCATCTGCTGTTGCATGAAAATACGCTTTTTTCTGCTCTTCATCAACATATATAAATTCGTAATTTAATCTATATGATGAAACGGCGTACCAATGTTTCATTCCGGGTTCTTTCGGCCATATATTCCACTCTTCCTCAGCATATCCCCTGTCACCATCTATAATATGTTCTCCAGCTTTTGAGACATAAATACATTTTGCCAAATACTCCGTGTCCTTGCCGCTTACAGTATATGTAAATCTGGCTTCACCACTCCAGTCACTGTCTAAAATATTGTCTGCAGTGTTTGTTAGTTTTACCCTGAAATAATACTTTCTCGCTAGGTCAAAATGAAAATTCGATATAGTTACAGTTCTAGTATTTTCTCCGACTTCTACTTTAACAGCTGAGTTTTTGTCATAGCTCGCGACATGCAGAACCTCCAGAATCGCGGTCGTTGTACCGTCTATTATGTTCTTTCCATTGTATGTAAATGAAATATTGATAGCGCATCCATTTTCAGTTTCTGTGATTGAATTGATAACAAGATTTGTCGGAGCATCAAGTTTTGTTGTTAATTTTTTTGGAGTCGCCTTTATAGTCGCAGTTCCATTTGTATTTGCAGAACTTATTGTTTTGACCGTAAAAGTGTATTCAGTATCGTTTGAAAGCGAACTGAAAGTGTAAGTCGTCGCTGTTTTTGAGAGCGTCTTTTTTGATGAAGAAGACTCGTCCGGCGTGTAAGAGACTTCGAGAGAAGCGAATTCTTCGTTTGTAGGATTCGTCCACGAAAGAACAACTTTTCCGTCACCAGCTTTGGCCGAAAGACCTGTTACCGCAGGCTGAACGACTGCTTTTTTCTGCTCATTGTCCTTTTCAACAACCTTTATCTCGGTCTGTGGCGTGGGATTTGGAGCGTCGTCTCCTGAATCAGCCGTGCAAGAGGCAAAAGTCAACCCAATTGCTGTAAGAATCGTAATTGCCGTTCCAAATTTTCTTCAAACTTCTGTAATTTTCATAAAATTTCTCCTATTTTTTAATATTCTGCCGTTGCTATAAAACAAAAGCAGTAAAATTGCTATTTTTGGGCGTGCCCTGCCTTGCGGCAGGTCGGGCTTATCCGTGGTTCCGTGCTAACCGCACTCCATTCCTCCGCTTCGCTACGGAACAGCCCTCGCGGGCTGCCACTACTATCCCTCACGCTTTACTGTATTGAATTTTCTTACTTTATTCTTCAAAACAGCTAGGTATTGCCGCATACGAATTGCCCGCTACCCATGTGCAAAGCTCATCACTCGAATTTTCAGAAACAAAGCTATTCAAAGCGGAAAGCAAATTTGTGCCATATTGTAATGTCTGGGCAGTTACGGCATCATTGGCACTTGCTGCAGTAAGAGTTCCGTTATTGTTTGCTGCGAAAGAGCCATTACCTGTAAATGTACCTTTTCGTATTTGAGTGGTATCATAATTCTGAGATTTACAAATCATCCAGTTCAAATCATCTGTTGCGCTTGTATTAAATTTACCTTCCGATGATTGAGTTGCATTTGACCTTACACAATTATAACGCCAATAGCAGCTCTGAATGATATTCCCGTCCATTTGTGAATAGCCTGCTATAGCTCCTGCTAAGCCAGATAATCCGCTTGGATCATCAAATTTCTTTGGAACTTTTACAGTTCCGTAATTCACACAATTCTTTATTACACCGTTACCAGTCAAAGTACCTACAATACCACCAGCCGGCTGATATATGCCGCCCCAACCATTCGTATGGAATGTAGAAGTTATGCTGCCAGTATTTATGCAATTTTCAATCATCCCATTGTTGGTTATACATATTCCACCACAACCTTCGAATGTAATTCCCTCACAGTCTATTTCGTTCCAGCAATTTTTAATTATACCATTGTTATTCACGCAAATACCAGAAAAAATAAAATGCGGTGCATTGGTATCGAAAGCGATTGTCTTTGTAGATTTAATCTTTATGTTCTGTATTACACCATTATTAGTATAACATAAAGCTGAAAAGCGTTTTGACTGATTGTCACTTATGGTAAGTGTATGTCCGTTGCCGTCTATTGTGCCTTTAAATTCCACAAGATTAGTTCCTGCACTTTCGGCAGACTGTGAAGCATAACCAATCGGCATCCAATTTGTTTCAGAACTGATATCGATGTCTCTATCAAAAACTATGTATAAATCAGCAGTTTGTTCAGATGTCATAGTGTTAATACTTGCAAATTCATTCATTAAATCTGTTGCAGACTGTACCAAAGTGCCGACTTGCAGGTAGCCCTGATTATTGATGAACCATGATTCACCATCTTTTTGAATTAAAGAGAACTTATTTTTTGCTCTCGAAAGAGTCGTCATAGGATTTGGATTTTCCACAATTTCAAACACTTGTGTACTCGTTGCGTATGATTGCGGAATAATAGCGGCAACAAAAGTTTCACCTTCTGGTAAAGTGATTGCACCCGTAATCTTTATAGGATTACCTCTAAGGTTTACATCATTATTGTATTTTTCTCCGCCATAAGGAATTGAGACATTGCCTTTGATATTGAATTTTCCACCCACATTAACATCAACTGCTCCTCCAAGAACAGAAGTACCCGGAGTTTCAATTTTGTTACCACTGATTGTTCCGCCGTCCATATTAAAGGTTCCATAGCTAATCTCAATACCGCCGCCACCAGTTGTTCCGGTGACAACCTTGTTATTGCTGATAGTTCCTGAGTGCATATTGAATGTAGCTCCAAAATTGTCAATATACACACCACCACCAGCCTGTGTCGCAGAGTTACCGGAAATGCTTGGACTTACTGTAGCCCCTGTCGCACCAAATGTTACTATTGCTTTTTTAGTCTCATCCGTGCTGTTACTTGAAACATAAACGCCCCCACCGGAAGCAGCTGTATTTGAGTCTCCACTTTCACTTCCACCGATAATTGAGTTGCTGGTCATGCTCAATTGACCACCCTGGTCAACATAGACACCACCACCAAAACTAAAGGCCTTATTTCCTTTTATAATCGCATCTTCGAGCAATCTGACACTACCCTTTGTATAAATTCCAGCTCCACTGTATGGAGAATAGTTAAAGCCAATACAGGTTTTTGCAATCTGCAAAGTTCCTGCCTCAACATAAATAGCACCACCTTTTGAACTGCTTGATTTTACTGCATTTCCCATAATCTTTACATTTGCAGAATCATCTTTTGAGGGTGTACCATTATTACTTTTGTAGCCAATATAAATATTGCCGGACTTATTGTAAATTGCGCCTCCATTTTCGGCTTTGTTAGAGCCATTAGTCCAGTTGTCTGGAGCCACAGAAACTTCCTTTCCAATTAAAGTATCACCGTAAATGTAGACTGTTCCGCTTTCATTATAAATTGCTCCGCCATAATGGTTTGCAGAATTTGTTTTAATTGTTCCGCCTTTGATTATGACAGTTCCAGAACTATTAAAAATGCCACCGCCACCGCCTTCGGTCTCATTACCATTCTCTGAGTTACTTGAGATTTCAACACCACTTTCAATTGTTAATGTTTTG
>NZ_JAFRNB010000065.1 GCF_017430385.1 Treponema sp. | reverse complement strand
TACAACTTGCCACCAAGTCTGTATGACAAAGAAATGTCTGCCGCGAAGACAGCGGAAAGGGTCAATGCAGCAACAGACAGCACTGATACGATTTTTTTCATAGGAAAAAATCCTCCTTTTTTAATTGGAAACTTAAACCAAGGATTAAATTTCATAATGCAAATTCTGAACTGAAAAATTTGTATTTTTCCGATGTGAATATTGTTATAATTTTTGGTCATCTCTAAAAACTCGCTTTCAGCGTTTTTTTAGAGATTCCGACGAGTTTTAATTCCTGTGAATAGCAGGAATTAAAACATCGCATTTTTCAAAGTTATCTCTAAAAATTGCAATTTTTAGAGATTCCCTTTTTAATTATCGTGAAAGTGCAAAAGTCTGTCATTTTTGTATTGAAAATTCATCGATTAAGGCTTAAAATACATGGTAACTTAATGCGTATACGCGCTGCTTTCAAAGGAGCAAATATCTATGGAAGAAAAATTTGATTTTACTATTGAACAGCTTGGTGAGTGCAAGGTTCCTTCACCAATTGAACTTTCAAAAGAGCATGGTGATTTCCGTGCCAATTATGTAAAAGATACTTCTTTTGTTCGTTACCGGGTAAATGTTTTTGACGCAAACTCAACTGACGATGAGAGAACAAAAGGCAATCTCATGCAGAAAGCCGGTCCTCGTGAGTACATTTACTTTAATCCGGCACATGTTAATGCCGGCATTTGTACTTGTGGTGGTTTGTGCCCTGGTCTCAATGACGTTATTCGTGCTGTTGTCCGCTGCTTATGGTATCGATATGGTGTTAAACGAATCCGCGGTTTCCGTTATGGCTTTAAGGGCTTCTTCCCAGAGCAGGGATATGATACAATCGAGCTTACTCCAAAAGTAGTTGACGACATCCACAAAAACGGCGGTACCTTCCTTGGTACAAGCCGTGGCGGTGGCAATCGTGTAGTTGATATTGTTGATGCCGTAGAATCACTCAGCATTAACATGCTCTTCATCGTCGGTGGTGACGGTACACAGCGTGGTGCTTTGGACATTGCCCGTGAAGTTGAAAAGCGCGGTCTTAAAGTTGCGGTTGTCGGTATTCCAAAAACTGTTGACAACGACTTGCTCTTCATTGACCGTTCATTCGGTTTCGAGACAGCCGTTGAAAAGGCTCGTCAGGCAGTCGATGCAATCCACATGGAAGCAGAGTCTCAGATTAACGGTATCGGTGTTGTTAAGCTCATGGGCCGTGAGTCAGGCTTCATCGCAACATCTACAGCACTTGCAAGCCACGAGACAAACTTCTGTCTTATCCCGGAAGTTCCGTTCGATTTGGACGGACCAAACGGTTTCCTTTCACATCTCGAAAAGCGCCTCGAAAAACGCGGTCATGCTGTTATTATCGTTGCTGAAGGTGCCGGACAGGAGCATTTGCAGTCTACAAACGAAACAGATGCTTCAGGAAACAAAAAACTTTCTGACATCGGTGTATTCCTCTGTAACAAAATCAACCAGTATTTCGCGGCAAAGAATATTCACATTAATCTCAAATATGTTGATCCGAGCTATCAGGTTCGTTCTTCTGTCACAACAGCAAATGATTCAATCTACTGTGAGCGATTGGGCAACAATGCCGTTCATGCAGCAATGGCTGGTAAAACAAAGTGTGTAGTCGGTCTTGTTCACGACAAATATGTCATTATTCCAACTGAAATGGTAACTCGAAAGCGAAACACTGTAGATCCAGAAGGTGCATTGTGGCGTGATGCCCTCGATGCAACTGGTCAGCCAATCCTCATGGTAAACAACATTCAGTCTGTTATCGAACACATGAAGAAGAATGCTGAAGAAGAAGAGAAAAAAGCACAGGAAAAAGCCGGAAAATAACGGTTAAGTGCTAAACAAAAAGCGGAAGCCATTTCAAAGTGACTTCCGCTTTTTTATGTACCGTGCTTTTTTGACTAAGCCCGGCTGATGTAAATATTTTAGATAAAACAGGCACTCCCGCCCGGAAAATTTTACAGTTTGTCGATAAGCATAGAGCATTTGCCGGAAGGAATTGGCAATGTTTTCTTTTTCTGGTCGAGAATGTTAATTGTAAAGTAGTATAGCTTTTCACTTTCCATCTGGATTCCCCATCCCCGTGGAGTTTTGTGGCTGAGAATCGTGATGAGGTTGCGTTTGAGAGAAAGCTTTTCGATACCCATAATTTCAAGGTTCGGGATAATCCAGTCAACTGTTTTGCGTGGCAAAGAAATTGAAAGGCCGATTACATTTTCAATCATGAGCGCGATTGTTGAAAGACCGATTGTAATCATGCAGCGTTTGCGAGGGAATATCTCGTCGCCGGTTTTGATTGCAGGACCTTCCTTGCAAGGAAGATAAGCTTCGTACAAATCGCCTTTTGAGCCGTCGGCAGGCTGCAAACCTTCGAGGACAAAGTAAAGGTGACGAATCGCACATTCCCTGGCCAAATCATAACGCTGGTATTTTTCGAGGCCTTTGACAACCATGAAATTGAGTGCCGGATAGACAGAACCGCGATAACCTTCGCCGTTTTCGCTGAATTCCGGGCTGTCTGCGCTGAGAGTCGGGAACGGATGTTCTGTTCCGAATGTCTTTGGATTTGAAAGATGCTCGACAAGCGCATCGGCTTTATCTGCATTTGGAATTTCTGCGAGAAGCGGCCAGAATCCTGCAATTGTCTTTTGCGGAAGATAATTTTCGTTTTCGTCCAAATCGTGATAGAAGCCAGTTTCGGCATTCCACATGTATGAGTTGATGCGAGTTTTGAGACCGAAATACATTCGCTTGTACTGGAAGCTAAGCTCCTTATCGTTGAGAATATCGCCGAGCGCACTCATGTTGAGCGCATTGATTGCTATGCAGGCATTGAAATCAATAGGAAATTTGACATTCGGGCGTGGAGAATTTTCCATTCCGCAGGCTTTTGGCGGAACCGAATAAAGACCGTTTTCCTGTTTGAAATTTTCTTCGATCCAGTTCATGTATTTCTGCAGAACCGGCATAATTTCCTTGACACGGCGTTTGTTTGCGAGTTTGTGGTACAAATTGTATTCTGCCCATGCGAAAAGAGGAAGACCTATGCCTTCTGGGTTTTCACTGTCAACAACCGGCGCACCTGTTTTGATGTCGTATTTCCAGCGGATTGCGCCATTCTGTTCTTGTTTTGAGTAAAGGAAATCAAGGTTGTTCTCTGCAGCATAATTCTTGTTTGAGTAAACCAGGAAAAATGTCGAGAAAATAGATTCGGCCTGGTTGATTACAGGCTGTGAATCACCAGGATGGATGAAGTAACCATCGTTAGAGACTTCGTTTGTTTTTGGGTCGATCCAGGAATCGGAAAGCCAGTTCCAAGTTTTGTCATAAATGTCAACAAAATCCTGATCGTAAAAATGAATTTTAGGAAAATCTTTCTTGCTCACAAAAACTCCGCACCCTACAACCTTGTAGAAAACAAGTGAGGGCAATCAGTTTATTATATCACATATTTTAGAAATTTGCTCATAAATTCAGAAAAATTTGAGATTTTTTTACAATCAAAAGTCACTTTATTTATAAGTCAGGCGGACAACTTCGTTCTCAGCTTTGTGCCTAGACTTAAGGAACAGAACATTTTTGCTTTCTCTGTAAATAAATCCTGATGAATTGTAAGTTTCAAACCTTGGGTCAGAATGGAATGAAAGTCCGTAAATTTCGATTTCAGAGAATGGAAAAATTCCGCTGATAATCGCATAATGAACTTCACCTTTCGGGAATGACATAGATATTGTCGCCGTATTGTTCTGGGTTGAATAATTGATTGAATGAGCGCAAGTCCATGCCCAGACTGTGCCAGCCGCCGTTCGTGACATCACCTTGAAGCGAGGATAATATTCGCTGTTCACAAGAATCGGGTAAATGTCCGCCATTGTGATAATATCAAGTGAATTGGCAGAAAGAATCGAGTTGATAAGGGCGTAACCGGCCTGTGAATATTCAGGAAGATTGTTGAATTCACCCCACTGAATGAGCGCGCATCCGGTCGAAAGGGCGATATAATTTGAAACAGGAACATCTTTTTCGCTGAGAGTCAGCAGGGAATCAGTCAGCAGACAGTTTGATTCGATTATGTCGAGACATTTTTGCGTAACCGGAAGAAGAATTTCTGCAAGGCTTGAATGAAGGGAAGCAAGTTTTAGATATGTGGAAAGAATTCCGCTTGCCTGAGAAACTCTTATCTGCTCATCGGCATTTTCTTCCTCAAAAATCTTTGAAGGAATTTTGAGAAGATTGCGAATCTTTGAAGAATCAGGAAGAATGTTAAGATATTCAGCGAGTCCGTCAACATTGAAAATTGCCAAAGAATTGTTTTCTATTGCATTTGAAATCATTTCTTCCATATTATTGTTGTGCATTTCCAAAGTCGGGTACATCTGTTCCAAAGTGTTGAAATATGGTGCCGAAAGATATGTTCGTTTGTTGCCTTTTTTGAACGAATCAGGAATGTAGTTTACGGCCTCTGTGTAACGCCCTTGAGAAGCAAGTTCTGCGACATAAGCGATGACGGTCTTTTCTGAAAGCGTCTGGTTTGCTTTAATTGAATTTGAGACTGATGCCACAAGATTCTCACGGAAAATCCTGATGTTGGTGTCATAAGTTGATTTTTGTGCTATAATCAGGTCAGAATCAAGCGTAGTGAAGCTGAATTCAATGGAAGGATCATAAGCAACATAATATGATACGAAATTTTTGTCAGAGAACATTATGCTCGTGTCATCAATTTGAGCTGCCGTGAACGCATAAGTAAGGCTTTTTGAATTCAAAATAAGCTTTGAGCGTGTTTTTTCAGTAACTGAAAATCCGGAAGTTGGTTTGTAATTTAGGAACAAGCCAGAAGCATCTTTTGGAAGTTCCGCAGTGATTGAGAATGCCGCAGAAGAGTCACTTCCTGTCGTGGCGAATGTCAGAGCCGTGTCATTTGTGAAATGAAATTTATACGAAAATTCTGTTGGATGCTCATACGAAACGAGGGTTAGGTTTTCTTTTGTCTGAGAGCCGTCTTCGTGCGTAATACAAAGCTGCGCCGGATTGACTTCATCGGCAATGAAAGAAATTCCTTTAAAAGAAACTTGAAGTGTATTCTTGAGGGAAATTTCGCCAGCCTCATTTTGTGACTGCGCAAATGAGATTGAAAGAAGTCCGATATTTTTTGAAACGACGGATTCATTCCTAAATTGGAGAACAAAGATTCCGATAATTATAATACTATAAAGAACGATAAGCCCGAACGATTTTCTAATTGGATGTCTGTACATTTTATTTAGTTTATCAAATTGGGCATTGAATGTCGAGTTTAAGGAAGAAAAATGAAATTTACAAAAAAAACTGCACTTTTTATTATGCTGACTTTTTTTGCATTTGCTGGAAGTCATGCAGCCCTTGCGGCCTCAAATGCTGAGATTCAGTTTGTTCAGAAGTTAAATTCCGTGCTTTCAAACGGCAACATTTCGGACGCTCTCGCTCTTTTTGACAGTATGCCTGACAACTTGCAGGAAGATGTTGATTTGCGGACTCTTCACGCATCACTTCTTCTTTCTGCCGGAAAAACTGTCGATGCCGAAAAAATTGCGGTAAATCTTCTTTCAAAAGAGCCAAAAAACATTGATGTTCTTCTATTAAATGCAATGGTTGCAAAGCAGAAAAACAACAATGTTAAAAAACAGCAGTACCTCAAGCAAATTCTTTCGATTCAGCCGTACAATGCCGATGCGAACATTGAGCTTGGAAACGAACAGGCCGTCAAAAGAAATTACAGGAATGCCCGCGATTATTATCTCAAGGCAATCAAAGGCGAGCCGGAGAATATCGAAGCTCTTTTTGGCCACGGAAAAATGTCTTATTATCTGCAGCGCGACGACGATTCAAAAAAGAGTTTCAATAAAATTCTTTCTCTAGATCCGAACAATGCGCCTGCGCTTTCATATCTTGCGAAGTTTGAGGCGGAATCACGCCGTTTCAAAAAAGCAGTCGAATATGTCTCAAAGGCAATTGAGATTGAGCCGGACAACAGCGATTATTATTTTGATTTGGGAAATTTCAACCGCGAGGCTGGAAAATACGATGAGGCGGAAAAAGCATGGAAAAAGGCGACACAGCTTGATCCTGATTATTTTCTTGGCTATGCGTATCTGGCCGGACTTCTGGATGAGCAGGGCCGGTATGATGAGGCCTACGATTATTACAAAAAAGTCGTGCAAAAGAATCCAAATTATTATTATGCTTATGAATCAATCGGAATGTTGGCATGGAGAGTCGGAAACTATCCAGAAGCACGCCAGTATTTCGAAGCGGCTTACAATGCAAACCCGAACAACACTTCTTACGCGCTCATGATTGCATGCTGTATGCAAAAGATGAAGAAAGTTCAGGATTGCAAGACTTTCACAGAAAAAGCAATGAAAAACCTGGACAGAAATTCATTTGAATATCTTACACTTCGTCTGATTCATGATATGACCGGCGAATCAACGCTCACCCTCAAAATTCAAAACGAGGAAAGCAAAAAGAAGAAGGGAAAATATCTTTATTACCTGGCAGTTTACTGGGACTTGAAGCAGAATCTGAGCCTTGCACATAAATATTATGCCGAAGTCACCGAGATTCAGGGAGCGGACTTTTTTGAGTACAGGCTTGCTGAATGGGCAGAAAAAGGAAGTGAATAATTAACAATTAGCAATGTGAAGGTAGCAATTAAAAGTTAGAAGTTAGGAAGTAGGAGTTAGGAGTTTTCAGTATGGAGTATTTTTGTGTCGCAAATTAGTTTGAATCTTAATGATAAAGAAATTGTTTTGCTGGGGACGGCACATGTTTCTCAGCAGAGTTGTGAAGAAGTAAAGTCGGCCATTGCTGAAAAAAAACCGGACTGCGTTGCCATTGAGCTTGATGAGCAGAGATATGCTTCAATCAATGACAGTGAAGCCTGGAAAAATCTTGATATAATCAAAGTTTTGCGTGAAAAAAAGGGGTTTTTGCTTCTTGCGAATCTCGTGCTTTCCAGTTTCCAGAAGAGGATGGGAGCAAATGTCGGTGTAAAACCGGGCGACGAGATGCGCGCAGGCATTAATGCGGCAAAGGAACTTAATATTCCTTGCGAAATGGTTGACCGTCCGATTCAGACGACATTGCGCCGTGCATGGGCAAAAAATTCCGGCTATGGAAAAATCAAGCTGCTTTCGGCACTGCTTGCAAGTGCGGCAACAAAAGAAGAAGTTTCCGGCGAAGAAATTGAAACTCTCAAGAACAAAAGCGAAATGGACGGAATGATGTCCGAGCTTGCCGAATACATGCCGGGCGTAAAAGAAGTTTTGATTGATGAGCGTGATTTTTATCTTGCGGCACATATTTGGGAAGCTGTTCAGAAAGATAACCGAAAAAGCGTGATTGCAGTTCTTGGAGCTGGACATTTGCCGGGCGTTCAGGCGCATCTTGAAAAAATTGCGGCGGGTCAGGAAAACACCGACACTGAAGAAATCAGCTCGCTCCCTGCAAAAAAAGCTGGCGCAAAAATCATTGGTTGGACAATCCCGGTGATTATCATCGCATTGATTGCAGCAGGATTTGTGTTTGGCGGCATGAAAAAAGGCGCGGATTTGCTTGGTGCATGGGTAATCTGGAACGCAGCCCTCGCCGGAATCGGAGCCATAATTGCGGGCGGCCATCCGCTCACAGTGATTATGGCGGCCGTCGGTGCTCCGTTCACATCTCTTTGTCCGCTCGTTGGAGTCGGAATGTTCGCCG
>NZ_JAFRNB010000064.1 GCF_017430385.1 Treponema sp. | reverse complement strand
AGAGCGGAAAACGGGATTCGAACCCGCGACATCCACCTTGGCAAGGTGACGCGCTACCACTGCGCTATTTCCGCAAAAATCAGCTAAAAGCTATGCGAGAGAAGGGACTTGAACCCTTACGCCGAAGCACTAGATCCTAAGTCTAGCGTGTATGCCAATTTCACCACTCTCGCGTTAAACTCGGCATAAGCAAAGTGCCGCAATTCCAATTCTCATCAAGCTTTGTGCTTGAATGAGCGACCGGGGGCTCGAACCCCGGACCCACAGATTAAGAGTCTGTTGCTCTACCAACTGAGCTAGTCGCCCGAATTATCAGTTAAAATATGCGTCCGACACGGATCGAACGTGCAACCTACGGATTCGAAGTCCGTTACTCTATCCAATTGAGCTACGAACGCATTTTTATGTTAATGCTGCCTTTGACTCAAAGCCTAGAGCAGATTGGGTGCCTGATGGGGCTCGAACCCACGACAATCAGATCCACAATCTGACGCTCTACCACTGAACTACAGGCACCATGTAACTGATGTGTGATAATATATCAGAAACGTGGTAAAAGTGTCAAGCGGTTCACAATGAAATTTTTAAAAAAATTTTTTCTTTAGTTTTTCATTTTAATCTAAACTATTTTTTCCATATTCCGATAATCAAAAAGAATAAATCTAGGATTTGGCGAAGATGTCATTTCCATTCGGGGATTTTCATGGCTGAAGAGAATATTGAGCAGAAAGATACTATTATCGCGCACAAAGAGAATCTTGTTTCTGTTATGCAGGAAGAGAATGCCCTTTTGGACAAAATCTTGGAGCAGCAGACTGTCCTGCATGATTGCGTGAGGGATAAGGACTGGGAAATGCTCAACCGAAACATCGAAAATCTCCAGACCTTAAGTGATCAGTTCGTGGAGCTTGAGGAAAAACGCATGGAGCTGAGCGCGAACATCGACTTGGCAAGCGACGAGACTATCTCGCCGGTTCTGAGCGAGGTCAGGGGAAAACTTCAGAAATCGAAGGTGGAGAACAAGGTTCTTAATGAATACATTTCCACCACGAGAAAGTTCCTGCAGGGCGTGTTCGATTCGGTAGTTCCGCAGAGAAGGAATGTTCTTTATTCGAACAAAGGGCAGATTGTGAAACCAGAGCTGAGCAGCGTAGTGCTCAACCAGATGATATAGTTAATAAATAGAAGGAGAATGTTATGGCAAACTCATTCGCAGCGATAGAAATTGGAAAAAGAAGCCTCATGGCTCACTCGACTCAGATTAATACGGCTGGTCACAATATCACTAACGCCGATACTGAGGGCTATTCTCGTCAGCGCGTTCAGATTAAGACATTTGACCCGCTTTATCGACCTGATTTGACCCGAGAGGAGCGTCCTGGACAGGTTGGACAGGGTTCTTCTGTAGAGAGCATTAACCGTCTTCGCGACGAGCTGCTTGACCAGAGAATCGTGGCTCAGAGCAATCAGGAAACTTACTGGACTACGCGTGAAAAATATTACACGATGATTGAGCAGGTTTATAACGAGCCTGATGAAATCAGCGTGCGCACAAATATGGATAAATACTGGCAGAGCTGGCAGGAACTTTCTGTTTACCCGGAGAGTCAGGCTGCACGCCAGGCTGTTGTTACCCGCGGTGAGACTCTTGCCGAGAGCATCCAGCATCGATATAAGGCTTTGAGCGGAATCGGAACGCTGATTAACGGCGACATCGATGCCACTGTAAAGCAGATTAACACAATCACAAAGCAGATTGCCGACATCAACGGTGAAATCGTAAAAGTAAAGGCAATGGGCGACAATCCGAACGACCTGCTTGACCGCCGTGACTTGCTCGTTGAGAAACTTTCAGGACTGGCCAACATCACAACGGATATCCGCGATGACGATGAATTCATGGTTCATCTTGAGGGAAATATCCTTGTTCAGGGACATATCGCACGAAATTTTGAAGTTGAGCCGATGACAGACAACAACGGTTACAGCCGTGTAATCTGGAGCGACACAAAAAATACAGTTCAGGTTTCTGGCGGCACTTTGGGAGCTTTGATTGAGCTGCGTGATGTTGATATCCGCGAGCAGGTTCAGTCTTTGAACACAGTGACAATGAACTTCGCTGACCTTGTAAATGATGTTCACCGCGCTGGAATCGGCATGAACAATGTCACAGGCCTTGATTTCTTCGTTCAGCATCCGTTCGTAACAAGCGTTAACGGAAATTATGACCGTGACGGTGATGGTGTTGACGATCATTCATATCTTTTCAGATTTACAGGAACGAATTCCCTCAATCCTCAGGAAAAACTTGGTCTTGAAGGCGAGATGAAGCTTTCTGGAAAGAACGGAACAATCACAGTTCCATACCATGCTACAGATACAATCGAGGAAGTCGTTGCCCGAATCAATGACAGTGACGGTGAGGTTAAGGCTTATCTTGACCGAAACAACCACCTTGTTCTTAAGGCAACAACAGCAAAAGAAATGGAGAATCCGGATTTTGTAATCCGCCATGTCGAGGATAACGGAATGTTCCTCACAGGTTATGCCGGAATCTTGAACGGAAGCGGGGCAGAGAATGCTTATGATTTTGCTCAGGCTGACGCTTCAAACGCTCTCCGTGGTGAATTCTCTGTTTCCCCAGTTTTGAACCCAGCCGGTTATGTCGCTGTTAACGAGGCTATTAAGGGCGATGTTCTCAGTGTTGCGGCTGCATATCCGAACAATCAGGGCAAATCAATGATTGGTGATGCTCGCGCTGCTGTTGAGATTGCTTCAATCCGCAATACAAGCGTGATGATTGGAAAAGACCGTACTTTCGACGATTACTTTGCAAATTCTGTCACAAATGTAGGCTTGAAAGGCGAGCAGGCTGAGATGAACATGCTCAGCCAGAACGCAATCATGGACGATCTGCGAAATCTCCGGGACTCAATCAGCGGTGTAAACATCGACGAGGAACTTGCTGAAATCATCAAGTTCCAGCACGGTTACAATGCGGCGGCAAAATTCGTAAGCGTAATCGACCAGATGCTCGACACTGTAATAAATCGACTTGGAGTATAAAAATAACCACAGATTACACAGATTAACACCGATTCTATTTTTATAATCTGTGATATCTGTGTAATCTGTGGTTTATATAAAAATCATGGAGGATTTATCTTATGCCAACAAGAATCAGTTCACAGCTGAATAATAATCAGACTCAGTATAACCTGCGCCGACAGGAAGTTAAGCGGGCAAAAATTGACAATCAGATTGGAACTCAGTCAAAAATTTCTGCCTTGCGCGATGATCCTGTTGCTGCCGGACATCTGGTAAAATATCAGTCTTATCTTACCCGCGTAAATAATTTCGAGAAAAATGCCGCCACTTTGAGTGACCAGTTCCTTTATCGCGAAGGCTACATGACGAATTCCCTTGAAATCATGCAGCGAGTGCGCGAACTTGCCGTAACTGGTGCAAACGGCGTTTACACAAAAGATGATATGCGAAACATGGCCGTTGAAGTAAACGAGCTTTTGGGTGAGTTGATTCAGAATGCCAATGCTGTCGGTCCTGACGGAAATTCAATCTTTGCGGGAACGAATACGAATACACGTGCTTTTGATGTTGACATGGGGGCCGTTGAAGGCTCAACTGTTCCGCTCATTTCTGCCGTTCACTACAATGGAACGATTGATCAGAATCTTGTCGAAGTAGACGAGAACAAATATATTGCCGTTGATAATGCCGGAAACCGAATCTTCTGGGCTGAGAACCAGAGGCTTTTCGGCGGACGGGATGCGCGCGAATGGCAGGCTCAGGAAGATTCTGTAATCAGCGTTGACGGTCAGAAAATCATCGTTGAGACAGGCGACAATGCATACGCCCTTATTTCAAAAATCAATTCGAGCGGAGCTGCTGTAAAGGCTTCCCTTGATCCGATAACACATGGCCTTAACCTTACGACAACTGATGCACGCCAGCTTTGGCTTGAGGATTTGAGCGGTTCTGCTCTGAACGAACTTGGAATCATCAAGGACAAGAGCCAGCATCCTCCGTACAATATCGGCGACTCAGTTCGCGTTTCTGGCGGCTCACTTTTTGATGCCGTAATTGCTTTCCGTGATGCGCTTTATGCAGGTGATGCCGAGGCTGTTGGCGGACGAATCCTTGCAAGCCTTGATGCTGGAGTCAACACTCTTGTAACCCGCGTTGCAAAATCAGGAAGCGAATATGAGCGTCTTCAGAACGATATGACTCGGAACGGAGCCGTTGCACTCAATGTCACAGGTCAGATTTCCCGTGAGGGCGATTTGGACTTGACAAAAGCCATTACAGACGAAAAAATGCTTGAATACACCCAGAACGCAACGCTTTCAACAGCCGGAAAAATGTATTCTTCAACACTTTTGAATTATATGAGATAAAATTAGACGCGGATAAATGCGGATATACACAGATATCAAGATATCAGCGCGAATCTGTGTGCATCCGCGTCAAAAATGTCATGGAGAAAAATCATGGAAGTTAAAACAAAGACAATGGGAACTGTTTCGGTCGATGAAAAAAATATCATTGAATTTCCGAACGGAGTCCTGGGATTTGAAGATTTTCACAAATATGCTCTGATTGAGTCGGAGTACAAACCTTTTTACTGGATGCAGTCGCTTGACGAGAGCGGGCTTGCTTTCCTTATCGTTGACCCTTTCATCATCGCTGAGAAATACGAGCTTGATGTCGATGACAAGACTCTTTCTGAGATTGATGTCGAGTCTGCCGCAGATGTAATCGTGTGGGCGATTGTCACTGTTCCTGCTGATGGCGGACCAGTTACTGCAAACCTTCAGGGGCCTGTCGTAATTAACAAAAAGAATAATCTTGCCCTGCAGGTAATCCTTGCCGACACAAAATGGACAACAAAATACAATATCATCAAAGCCCTCAAAGCTAAGGGGGCAAAATAATGCTTATTCTCTCACGAAAAGTTGATGAAAAAATTAAAATCGGAAATGATATTTCGATTCAGATTATAGGAATTTCAGGCGACCAGGTAAAAATCGGTGTTGATGCACCAAAAACCGTAAAAGTGTTCCGTCAGGAAGTTTACGATGACATCCAGCGACAGAACCGTGAAGCCGCATTGGGAAGCACGGCACTGGACGCGCTTGCAAATCTTTTGTCATAATATGGGCACCACCGCCAGAAGGCGGTCGGGCTTTGCACACTTCCGCGCTAAGTGCGCTCCATACCGCCGCAAGAAATCTTGCTCTGGTACTGCTTCGCAGGTGTTCCAATCCCTGGTGCGAAATTAATGTTGGCTTTCCAATTTAATTTCTGCCTCGGATTTTTGCGACATCCATGTCGTGACGAGTTTTTTTTGCAAAAAACTCGCGGTTAACCTGCTTTGTGCCACCTCCATGCGGCGAAATTACTTTTGGCTTTCTAATTTAATTTCTGCCTCGGATTTTCTGAGGTACACAGGGCCGTCGTAGTCTGCGAGCGGCTCTTTTTTTTGCTCGATCATGCTTTCGGCGATTGTGAAGAGCGAATCTGATGGTACTGGCTGTGAAGCGTATACTACGAGATTAAGGCTGGAGTCAATTTTTTTAAGCTCCTCTGAGAAAACAGCCGCATCCGGGCCGCACAAAAGAATCTTCTTGCTCTTGTCGAGTTTTGCGGCTATGTTTTCGGCCGTGGTGTCCTCTGCTTCGGAAATTTCTTTGACATTTTCATAGATTGCCGCGAAGAACTGGTCTTTTTTTGCATCGATTACGCTTACTACAAGGCCGTCGAAGTTTTTGTATGGGAAAGCGTAGACATCGAGACTTGGAATGCCGTAAACCGGAACATTGTGAGCAAGCTCGATTGCTTTGAGCGCAGAGAATGCAAGACGCAAGCCTGTGAAAGTACCAGGGCCACTTGTGAGGGCTGTGTATTCCAAATCTGCTGGCTTAAGCTCAACTTGACCGAGAATATAATCAATTGAAGAAAGCAATTTCTGAGACTGCTTCTGCCCCAAATCAAGCGAGATACTTGCTTTAAAATCATCATTTTTGGCGGCAATGTGCATGCAGCTTGCCGCACAATCAATTACGAGTGCTTTCATTTTATTCCTGAATCTTAGTTTATTTCACCGTAAGGCCAGTTTTCGAGAGTGATGTTGCGCTCTGTCGTGCCTTCAACCGGTTCTATCTTGAGAATTATAGTCTTTTTTGGAAGTTCGTCCATCACTTTTTCGCTCCATTCGATGAGCGACACACCGTTTCCATACATCAAATCCTCGACACCGAGGTTGATGAAATCTTCGCCACCTTCAAGACGATAAACATCCATGTGATAGAGAGGCATTTTGCCTTCGTATTCGGAAATGAGACAAAAAGTAGGGCTCGTGATTTCGTCCTTTACGCCGAGAGACTGCGCGATTCCTTTTGTGATTGTGGTTTTGCCCGCCGCGAGAGTGCCCTGCATGGCGATGATGTCGCCTTTTTTGAGAAGAGAGCCGATTTTCTTCCCAAGTTCAATCGTTTCTTCGGCACTGGCTGTGTGAAATGTCATGGACACGGAAGCACACCTTCTTCATCGGCCTTGAGTATATATGTTTTGAGAGCGGATTTTACCGGGATGAGGGGGTAGTCAATGTCCTCACCTGGGTCGATGTCAACATAGAGCATCTTGTCGCCCAAAGGTCCTGTCTCAATCGTGAAAGAGATTTTAATGTCAATTGTTTTAGAAAGCATCTGAAGCTTAGCTATAGCCGCGTAATTGCGGCGGTAATAAATATAGCTAGGATCAGGTACAATCTGATTAAGTTCCAAAACCTGCATATCTTAAATTAACCTATAAAATGCAATCCGTCAAGTTAATTATTCATCAAACTTGTAGACCATCGCCTGGATTCTGTTGGTGACTTTCACATCAATTTTTATGAATTTAATGTGAAGAATATATATTCCATCGCTTCGTTTTGTTGTGCGGACTATAGTTCCAACGGCGTTGTCGAGCTGCTTTCCATTGAACTGTCCTTCAATGAAGATGTGCTGCTCAGCTTTAATCGGCAATGTTGCAATAAGACGGCATCCACCGGTTGAAATATCCTCAAGAATTCCTTCGTAAGCTTTTTCTGAAGGAATGTAATTGAGTCGCTCTGTTTTGCCGCTTCCTTCGACCACGACTTTGACCGAATGGAATTTGCAAGGAATGTTAAGTTCTGCTCGTGCCTGCTCTCGTTTCTGCAAAGGTGAAACTTTGTCAGAATGAACGACAACCATCTGATTTTCGTTGTCTTTGCCGTTCTGATAGCGTACTACGCGGGTTTCGACATTGTAAGGAGTGCCGTCTTCAAGCTCAAAAATGAAGTTGACTTTTTCGAGTGCCTTTGGAAGCTCGTCCTGTTTGAGCGTAGGCGGAAGAGTCAGGATCATTGCCTCGGAATTGTTCTCCGCCATCTTGAGCTTGTGGTGGAAGCCTTTTGCGAGGGTGAGCGTGAATACTGTCTGGTCGGCTATGTTCTTTGAGTTTTTGACGAGTGACTGCTGCCTGTATGTCTTGAAAATCTTCTTCTGGAGATTGAAAAGGTGTGCCTTTCCGACCTCATCATTTACGCGGTCGAAAGTCTTGAACTGCTCCTTGAAGAATTCTGACATGGTGTTGTAGTCACGGACAATAAACTTGATGTTCGGTGTTTTGTGATTCTTGCAGATTAAGCTGAGGACATCCTTTTCTTCTTTTACGAGTGAACAATGTGCGCTCAGCTCGTTCAAGTCTTTTACCGAAGTAGGGCGGTTCTTCTTTTTTTCAAGATATGCAGGCGAATTCAGGTAGTTTGTGATAGCTTTTGAGATTATGTAAATTGTTGCAATCACAAAAATAATGGCAAGAAGAATGAGTATTACTGAAAATACATTTACTTCAAGTCGTGCCTTGAGAGGTGAGCCTGATTGAAGCAGAAATATTGATAAGTTGATCATTTATAGCTCCTTGATTGTGCCGGCGATTAAAAGAAGCCTCGGACTGATTTCGTATTCAGCAAGGTCGCCCATAAGAACCGTGTCTTTTGATGCGATTGCCTGCTCAAAATCATTGAGAATCCCGGAAAAGTCCTGGAAGAATTCATTTATAGTTTTGCCGTCGATGGTGAGTTTTTTGTATATGTCCTGGAAAAGCGCGGAGAGGGTCGCCGTATGGCAGAATTTTTCGATTAAATCCGCGAGTTTTGTTATAAGGGTTGAGGCCTCTTTGTCCTTTCCGCTCTGCAATTTGACCGGAAGCTCCAGAAGCTCGTTTGAAAGTGCCTCACATTCTTCTTTTTGGCTTTGGAAAGATGCGAGAATTTCTGCCTTTGTGACGATTGTAAGTTCCAGCTTGGTACTGTCAGTGATTGGCTCTGAGAAAATTGACTCAAATTCTTCGGCACCGATGTTTTTTCCGTTAAGGACGATGTGAATTGTCGTGGCATCATTCTTTGCACATTCGGTTTCAAAGGATTTCAGCACATCACCGATTGTCTTTTCGTTTTCGAGAACGATATCAAGTTTTTCGTTGTTGACATAAAAATCCATAAAAAATCCTTACCCTTCCGATTCCTACTATTATAGCATGATAATCGCTGGTTGTCGATTCTTTTTTATTATCGGCATGATTTATGGACCAGTTTATTGCTGTTTACTGAGACCTGCCACCGTTTGCGAAATTCTGTATTGTGTTCGACTGTGAGTTAAGGTTGTTGAGAGTGCCTTCCATCTGGCCGTATTTGTTTCGGAGCTTTGCCTCTTTTGAGCTGAGCTGACCTTCCAGACGGCGGATGTTTGCTTCGGAAGCCTTGATTTTTGTGTCGATTCCGCTGTTCTTGCTCGCTATGATTCCGCCTGACTGAACCCAGCTTGTGAGCTGCTTGTCAATCGCATAGCCGATTCCTGAGTCTACGACCAAATCCCCGTCCGAATCGTAGCCGAAAAGATTCTTGATTTCATCGATATGCTCGTCCAATGCTTTGTCCAGCTGCTTTTCGTCAATTTCAAGGTAGCCTCGCATCTGGCTTGCGACATATCCGCCCGTGCTGCCAGAAGCCCGGCTTGAAATTCCAATCTGGTTGAGCATTGTGAGTGTGGCTGTGTCTGACCATTTGTAATTTGCGGTGGTGATTGCCCTGAGCGAAGATTTTCCGTTTGTGAGCGAGAAGTCGTTCTGGAACATTCCGAGCTTTTTCTGAGCCTCTTCTTTTTCGGCATCAGAAAGATAGTCAAGCTCCTCGATGATTTCAGGCTTGTTCTCGCTGAGAATCGTCATTTCGGCAAGAACCTGATTGTAGCGGCCGACGAATTCAATCAAAGAATTCTTCGCGCTTTCTTTGTCGCTCGTGATGTCAATCGTTGCAGTTTCTTTTGTCGGTGCCTTTACATTGAGCGTGACATGTGGAACTACATCGTCTATTTTGTTGTCAGGCCGGGTGATTGTAATCCCTTCATATTTGATGATTGCATCTCCTGCCTGAGAAACAGGATTTACAGGAGAGTAACCGAGATTCTTTTTTTCGTCGTAAGTTGAGAACTGGGAGATGTTGATTTGCGTGCCTGTGTTTCGGTTGCGCACGACAATGCTTTCCAAATCCGGGTAATTTTTGAGCTGCAGTGCGACTGTTTTTTCGCCTGTTTCTTCGTCAATCCTAAGTCCTTCCGTTGGAATCTGAATTTCGCTTCCGTCCTTGTTGTGGACAAAGAAATCTTCGTGACCTGAAATCGGAATTAGCGGTTCCTGCGGAACTGGAGGAAGGTTTGTCTCTGTCTGCTCGTTGTTTACTGTGATTGTCTCGAATGTGACGTCTCCTGCTTCCGGGAGTTCCGGGCGGGTAGTGCGCTTGATGTTGAGTTCTT
>NZ_JAFRNB010000063.1 GCF_017430385.1 Treponema sp. | reverse complement strand
TTCTGTCGTCCGTGATTTCTTCGAATGTTTCCTTCAATGTCATTTTTACTACCCGAAGTTATTTTATCATCTCGCCTAATCTTTAAATACAATACTTGTTAAGAATTCAATTGCAGAGTGCTTTTGATGCGGATGCCCTGCTCCCCTCGCTCCAACCGCTTCGCGTTTCCCGCTACCCCTTCTACGGGGTAGGGAGCCGTTCGCGCAAGCGAAAAAACTTGCGAGGCAAGTTTTTAGGCGAGTCTCGGTAAAGGCTATGCCTAAACCGTGCCCCGTAACGCCCCGAAAATCTTCAAAAAAATTGAAAAAAAATCTTTACAAAATACGGGGGGGGGTATAATTATCTATTCGGAAACCTTTGTTTCCATTACTACTATTTTTAGGAGGTCTTTATGAACCGATTCATTAAATTCAGTTTTGCGTCTTTCGCAATTCTTTTCGTGCTGGCATTTATCTCCTGCAAAAGTAATGATGAAGATGATGATTCGCCAGCTCCAAAAAATAAGCTTTCGGTAACTGCAACAGAGGCAAGTACCGCAGGGTTGGGCGGAAGCTATTCAAAAGACATCACAGTAGCGGTGGATTTTGCAGAAAACGCGGTACTTTCTTCCCGCGTGGCACTTTCAACCACTTCCGAAAATTTGGCAAATGGTGATGACATCAAAGATTTGCTCAAAGCAAACATCGTGAACGCAAACGGTGTCAGCGCAGACTCATTCTCGATTTCCAGTGCAATTATAAAATCTCTTTCCGCGCAATCGATTACTTTTAGCGTTGCAGGTACGGCTCCAAGCGAAAACAGTTCTGTTACGCTCACGCTTCTGCTACCCCCAAAATTCATGAAAGACGGTCTCCCCTTCGGAAAACCCGTGCAAAAAGTTTCAGTTGGAACAGGCGTAACGGCAAGCAATACGGCGGCTGCAGTTTCAATTCCTAAAAAAACGGATCTCGCTGGAAAAATTCTAAAAACTATAGACGGAGATGCGTCTTCTTATTATGTTTTTGATGAGAACAGTAATATAACAAGATACTATAGCGGACATCGTGGAGAATGGGGAGATCGCACTCTTTCTTACGATGAGACAAAGGGAGAAATTGTTTCAACTTCCAAAGTTGTAGAAAAAATCATATCTGCAAACGGAACTTATTATATCGTTGACTGGGACGAAATTCCAAGAACAGAAGTAAGTGGGCTTGAGGGTGTTTTTCATGTCTTTGTAGACGAAGGTGAAGAAGACGGCGTTCCAGTCAGTACGGAAACTACGATTACTTTAAACGGTGACGAAACGCTTTCCTATTATAAAATCGAAATTGACAGAACGGGAAAGGACGAAGAGCGGCACACAGAAAAACGCTATCTTATTGGTGGCGGAGCTTACATAAACAAAAATGGAATTCTCAGTATTTCCGGAACATGGTTTCATTTTTCTAAAAATGCCGACACAGACGAAGAACTTGAAAATGAGATTATGCCAGCCGCAACCCTTGAATTGATTTACGATGGAAGCACTTTCTATCTTACAGGCGGCTCATGTTCTTTCGCAGAGGAAAGCGAACTGCCTGCGTCTACAAGCAATTAGTAACTCATGCGCTAGGCAGGGAGCGCCCAATTGCTAATTGCTCATTTCAAAATGCTGGTAATCCTTCACGCCCTGCCAGTCGCCGCCCCACTCGAAGCCCGCCCGCGTGAAAAGCTTGTAGGCGAGGTCGTTGTGGTCGATTTTGTAGGGGAAATTTTTGCTTCGGTCGAGGTAGGCAGCCCCGTTGAAAGGCTCGACATTCGGTTTTCCCTTGACGGTCTTGTAATACGGATTGTAGCGCGGGTTAATGTCCACCGCCAAGCCCGCCCCGTGCTTTGAAACGACGGTCGTGTGCGAGATAAAGCGGAAATTGAAGCACGAAGAATTATTGTCAGTCATGGAACGCTCGTCGTCAGCATCATACTCGTCGATAAGGCGGATTTTTTCGATCGGATAGCCCGCACGATAAAGTTCCTTAAAAATGCCAAGCAAAATATCCGCGATTTTTACATTGCAGACAAGCTCGCCCTCAAGAGTCGTGCCGTCCAAAGTCTTGTGCAGGACATGAAGATGCCGAAGTTGCGTGCGCGGAATCGTGCAGTTTTCCTTGAAAGATTTGCCCCACATCTTCGCAAAAAGTTCATCAGAAATCTCGTTTATATAGAAGGAACTTTCAATTTCGTTCGAGATATCCATTTCAATTTTCTCCACGCCAAAAATTTTCTCCTGCGCAAGACAAAGCCCCGGAAGAGAAAACAAAAACACAAAAAAACGCAAAAAAATCCTGTGCATTGTAAAATTATAACAAAAACAGCGATAAAAATGCAGAAAATTCAAAGAATTTTTCGATTGCGCTGCCAAAAATGCAAAAATTCTTGCTATTAATATGCAAAAAAGCAAGGAGTTTTTATGGCAACAACAACACTACGACCTTCACCAACGGCACTTTTGGATCCTTTGTGTGATTCATCTTTCAAGGCGATGTTCACGGCAGACACGAAAGAGTCAAACGCGGCATTGAAGGATTTTCTATCGACAATTCTGAGCCGGGAAATCATGGAAATCCAGCTCATGCCGAACGAGCCGCCCACTCAGGTGGCGAAAGAATCTCAGATGAGTTTTGATGTCAGCGTCAAGTTCAATGACGGGGAGCGGGCTGATATCGAGGTGCAGACCAGGAGCGAGGATTACGACTATGGCGACCGTGCCGAAATTCAGGTCGCAAGGCTCCTCAGCACATCAAACATGAAGGGCGACAACTGGGACACGCCGCCTGCCTATCAGATTTCGGTGCTGAATTTCGAGTTCGACAAAGATGACAGCTCACCTCTTTCGTGGTACAATATGAGAAAGGCAGACGGAACGCAGCTTTCTGACAAGCTCAATGTGGTTTTCTTCGACCTGATTAAAATCCACAAGCTTTTCGGGAAACCGGTTGAGAATCTCTCGAAGCTCGAAAAATGGGGATTGTTCCTTTCCTACGCGGGCGATGAGAGGCGGGCTGAATACATCGACCGTCTTACGCAAAGCGAGGAGGGCATCATGAACGCGAAATCATCATTGTGCATGGTAAGCGAAGACGAAATCAAATGGGCGCAGCAGAACTCAATCTTCAAGGCTCAGCGAGACTACAACACAGGCATGCAAAATGCCGAAAAGCGCGGGATTAAAAAAGGCATTGCTCAAGGCGCGCAGCAAACCGCCATCTCCAATGCGAAGAATTTACTTCAAATGAATCTCGGTACCCCGGAGCAAATTGCACAGGCTGTCTCTCTCCCCCTGGAGCAAGTGCTTTCCCTTAAGGAAGAGCTTTTCTGCAAGCAGTCAGTTGGTGTGAAATAACTTGCATCCAAAAAGCTCATGATTTTTCTGTCATGAGTTTTTTTGTCAATTTTATCTCATTACATTCCGATAATTTAATTGTTTTAATATTTTCAATTATTTTTGTAATGGGGTAAATAAAATGATTAAAAAAAATTTGTATTTTGTATCAATATTCTTCTTATTCTTTATTTTTTCATATTTTTCATGCAAGAATGATACCGATGAGCAAACTTTCATTCCCACGACAACCTATTCAATAACCCTCAATGCAAACGGCGGAACAATAACAGGTCAAACAGTCTACACCATAAATGTAGGTGAATACTGGCGCATTCCGGAAAGTTCTGAACTAGGACTTTCAAATGCTCCAAAATACTTTCAAGGTTGGTCTACAACAGCCTCTTCTAATGAAATTACTTATTGCGATAATTACAGATTTCTGCCAAGTTCTAATATAACACTTTATGCAGTTTGGGGAGACATAAAACAAGAAATCCGAACTGCAAATGCTACAAAATCTCTTCAAACTATAATTGATGAAATCACCCAGAACAACATAGACTCTGGGCTTCTCGAATCAAAGACAGCCTACACAATCTATATCGATGGAGAATTAAGAGGCGAAACAAAGATTGAAGACAAAGAAAATCCCGGAACGAGCGGTGCAAAAGTTAAGATCGCATCATCAATCACATTAATTGGCAAAAAAGGAAATTCTGACAAACTCTCAGGCGGGCAAACAGGTACAATCCTTTTCATAAACACAACAGCACCTGTAACAATAAAAGACCTCACGCTCTCCGACGGAAAAGGTTTCACAAAAATATCAGAAAAACATGGCGGAGCAATTTATATAGAAGGAAATAAGACAACCGTAACACTCGGAGACAACACAATTCTTACAGGAAATTCTGCAGATAAAGGTGGTGCGGTCTATATAAATCAAGGAACACTCAACATAAGTTCTGAAGCAACCATAAAAACAAACAATGCAACAGATGGCGCGGCAATATACAATGATAACGGTTCTCTGGCAATGTCTAAAGGCACCATCAGCCAAAACACGGCAACATCAAATGGTGGAGCAGTTTACAACAAAGGAACGCTTTCTATCACGGGTGGAACAATATCAAAGAACAACGCAGTTCTCGGTGGCGGAATATATCATTCATCATCAAACGCAACTTTAACAGGTGGAATTATTGAAGAAAACGCTGCGAGCGATAACGGTGGTGGCATTTATGTTGCAGGCGGAACCCTTGAAAACAACGGGGTAGCAGTAAGCAAGAACAAAGCCCAAAATGGTGCCGGTGTTTACAATAATGCAACATTCAACATGAAAGGCACTTCAATTTCATTCAATGAAGCACAGGAAAACGGTGCAGGAATCTTCAACAAAGAAACTTTACTCATAACAGGTGGCTATATCTCAAACAACAAGGCAACAAGAAACGGCGGCGGAATCTACAACGAAGGGACTTCTGCGAACTTTAACAATGGTACAATCGAAGAGAATACGGCTGTAAACGGAGCTGGCATTTACAACAAAACGGATTTCACAATCGGAACACATACTTTACAAAATCAAACGCAAATTACCGTTGGAACAGTAAAAGCAAACACAGCAACAGGAAAAGGTGGCGGTGTTTATAACGAATCAGGAAATTTTGTTTTAATAGCAGCTACCGAAGAATCTTCCCAAAAGTTAATTTTTGCGACAATAAAAGAGAATTCAGCCACAGAAGGAAAAACCTGGTACAAAGAGGGCGGAACCGTAACGATTAAAGGAACCGAAATGACCGATTCATCTAGTGACAATGAAATCGGGCAATAACAAAAATCTACAATATCGTTATCCGCTAATTTTTTTCTGGCGCCAAATCAACTTCCTCGTCGCCCTTCCGCAGCTCGGTCACCCTCGGCCGCTTCCTTCGCTCACGCTCAGTCCAGTGGCTGGCTCCGCCACTGCTCCACGGCTGGGCGGCATTTTTTTTACAAAATCGAGATGCCGGGATTTCAGGGAATAAGGAAGAGATTTCCTGCGAGCTGACAGCTCAGTGATAAAAATCATAAGCGCAGGGATTGAAACATATCATTCTGGCAGAGTTTAATATTAGTCCTTATTCCGGCTTTATGGGAAAACTGCAAAACTGCTCAAATTACCGACATAATAGCCGTTTCCGTCAGATGATTTTATGGTCTGCCCTGCACAAATTTTAAATGCTGTATAATCTGTTTTCGAGTTGAAAGACACTTTTGTTTCAGGGCCTTGCGAAATTATCTCCACCTTTGTGGTATTCTCGTTAATCGAGTATTGTCCGTAAATGATATATTCGTCCGCACTATCCACCGCTTTCCATGAAAATGAATGAGTAGTTGCACTTGGCCGCAAATGTTTTAGCTTTGTCGGGTATGCAAGTTTTGAAAATGCAATTTCACAGGAAGTGTTTCCGCTCTGCGCAACATCAGTTTTCGTGTAAGCTTTCACAAGGAAATAGTATTTTTTCGTCGGAATAAGCTCCCCATCCTCATCAAAAGGAAGCGGAAGCACACCTGTTAAAGATGTCTCAGCCGTCTCACCTACATACAACTTTGATTTTTTGAGAAGAGCCTCTGACTCCGCATAGTAAACCCTATAATAAGATATCCCCGCCTCACATTCAGCCTTGTTCCAGGTGATAGTTACGGCATTGCTTTTTGCCGAATCCTGAACAGCCACAATATTTGACGGCGAAGCTGTTATTTTTGTCGATAATGAAACTTTAATTATTGAGTTTTTGGCATCGTCATCATCATCATTATCTTTTTTACAGGAAAAAACGAGGCAGATGCTCAAAAAGAGCGGAACAAGAAAGAGAAGTAAAATTCTAATCAGACTTTGCTTCATAAGTTCCCCACTAGACAAAATCATCAAGATTAATTGTCTTTCAGCACAATCGTGAAAGAATACTGGTAATTCTTTCCGCTCTTGGAAGCATACATCGTTGCGGTATAGCTTCCTGCATCGCGCTCTGTCAATGGAATACGGAAATTCTGGCCAGATTCAGAATAGTTCGCAAGCTCCGTACCGCCTTTTTTGGTCAGTTTCAATGTTACGCTGTCATAAACAAATGTTACGCCGGCTTTGTAGCTGTAAGCCAAATCAAGGCTGCTCGTTGTATAGCTTCCGTCGGTGCGGGTAATTTTTATTACATCACCTTCGTCTATCGTGAGAGCAGGCTGAGTGCCAGTTCCGATTGCCGTCGCCGTGAAATTCAGACTCTCAGCCATATCATAGTTGGCATCAATAATCACTGGCGATGAAGGAGACTCATACACGGCATAAAGTGAAAGATTCTTGTAATTCGTGTAATTCACAGGAAGTTTCGTATCAATGTAATAATTTCCGTCATGTGCCGTAGGCTGAGGATTTGCGACCTCGTAACCGATAGTAGATCCGTTGACATCTGGCGAGGTTATAATATTCTTCGTGACATAATATGTAACAGTATTATCAACAGCCTCACCAGAAGCACAATTAGTGAAAACATGAGGATAATCATTACCGAGCACGGAATTTACAGCCCAATGAGACCAAGCCAAATCACCACTCTTAAGGGTAATCTCATTTCCGGAATTGTATGCAGCAACTCTGCTCGTTCCATTTGGAACCATTACTGCATTTCCGCCGCTTGCCTGACTAAAGTAGTAAATTGTAGGAATAGAAGAAACCGTAAATGCACCGTCAGACAAGTAATAGGCAAGCCTGTAGAGATTCACGATTTTTGTGCTGAAAGCCTTAGCAGAAAGAGTTTTTGCGCCAGGCAAACTGTCACTTTCAGCAGTTGTGCTTCCATAAGGAAGATTTGCGCTCGTTGCGGCCGATACAGCATAGCACCATGAAGAACCGCCAACAGGATTTACAGAGCGGATTCGTGCAAGGTATCGTTTGCCAAGAGGCATAGTGAACACAGCATATTCCGAATTCAAGCCAAGATTGCCCGCATACCAGACTGGCCGGATGTCATCGGCGATTTTCATTCCGTAGAAGTTTGTGCTGTAAGAGAATGTATTACTAGCCGAAGAATTTTCTGCCCACAATGTTTCAAGTTCTGCATTTGTAAGACTATCTATTGTCGAAGCAAGAACATTTTCATTTGAACTCACATCCAGAAGCTGAATCTCAAAATTTGACTCAGTGTTTGAGTTATCAGACCAAGTGAAAACAGTTTTGAAATAATTAGAATCTTCTGATTCTGGCTCAACATAGCCTTGTTTCAAATTATCAGGAGCTTCCGGCTCATTTTCCATTACATCAGGGATTCCAATCGTTGCTGTTGTTGTCTGACATGGGAGGATAAAAATCTTGTCGCTGAAATCATATTTTTTTCCATTACGGCTGAATGTCACGACAAGTTCATAGCATTTCGGTGTAATTCCGCTAGCTTCAAATCTGTATGCCGTAGCCTCAGAAAATCTGCTTCTGAATGACACATCTGGAGAAACCGCGCCTGCAACAGTTTGTCGTGGAGCACCCAATTTATACAAAGCAACTTCGACCTTATCAAGGACATTCCAGTTATTTACGGAATCAAAAGCATTCTTGCTCTCCTCAGACCAATCTTTTAAATACAAGTTGATGTCAAATCCGCCGTTTCCTTTGAGTCCATCTGATGATAAATAGAAATTAACGGTCGTGTTTCCAGAACTGTAGCGCAAATCTGCTGCGGCAACTCCTGAAAGCACCGCGTAATCCAAAACGCTCTCAATATATGTGTCAGAAGCAATCGTCGTCGTATCAGAAGAAGCAGGAACAGCGGCAAGCACGAACTGATAATTATAGCTGTTGAAAGGAACAGTGATTGTTCCGACATTTGCAGAAGATTCGCTTGGCTCAAAAGTCACTTTTTGAACAGTAAGCTTGCTGTTATCAATAAGATTTTGACCGCCTATGTAAAAATTCAATTCAGAAGATGAATAAGCCCCCGGCACAATGCTTCGGGCAGAAGATGAGAATCTGACCATTCCAGTCTTTGAAGTTGCTCGAATCGTGATATTTTTTACTGATGTTGCGTAAGTGACAGAAGTAGAATCAAAAACATACGCATCTTCAGAAATGTTCGAGCAGCCCGCAAAAATCGCAAGAGCCAAAAG
>NZ_JAFRNB010000008.1 GCF_017430385.1 Treponema sp. | reverse complement strand
TATGATATTTACAGAGCCACTTGGTATGGCTCAGCGTATCTCTGATATTTGCCATTTGCTTTCCTCCTTGGCGTTACGCAATAGACTTGAACAACCTATTGTACACCTTCGAGGAAAGTTTTTTTTGCTATAAGCCTTTGCCCACCACCCGCATAGCAGGTGGTTTATTGTGAAAATATTACGCTTCGCTTCATATTTTCACGGGCTCACGAGCCCTAATAAAAAAACGCTGGCAACCAAGGGCGAAATGCCTCGGTGCTGCCAGCGCTTTTGGGGGGATTTTTTGGAGGATTATTCGGTGGTGTATGAAATTGTCAGTGTGCAAGTCATTCCTGAACTCGCTCCAATGAAAATTCCAGTATTTTTAAGAGAAGATATTTTCTCCGAATCAGTAATAGTTGCTTTATAGTGTGTATTGTCTATCCATGCCAAATCAGCAATCTTTGTCCAACTTGTGTCAGAATAAACTCCAATCCACCAATCTCCACTTACAGACTCCCAATTGCAGTCAGTTGCTTCAACAATTAAGCTTGCAATTGTCAAATCAGTAAGGCTGCTGGAATCAAGTTTACATGATACATTGCCATCCCCTGTGTAATTTTGAGAATATAAGTCAGAGCCCGTTGCGACTAGGCCGTATTCCAATGAAACAGCCCCTCCAGAAGCAAACTCAAACCAATTGTTTGCAGAATTACATTCTACATTTTCAATTTCGTTATCGTCGCTATCATAAGCTGTAACAGAAAGGACAGCCAACCATCCGTCGCTGTTTTTATATTCACTGCTAATCTCAAATGATACACTTGTCGCAGAATTTTCAACGTTCAGAGTTTCTGACTTTGAATTGTCATTGTTGCCATATTTAACGACAAGTTTTGCTGGGTTAAATCCAGAGCCAAACGAGAGAGTAACAGTCATACTTTCTTCATCAGTACCCCCCCCCCGTATTGTCAGAAGAGTTGCCGTCTGATGAATTCTCGGTCGGGTAACCGTCGGCGGGTTTGTAGTTGAATGCGTCGATGTTGTCCATTGCTTTTCCGTCCCAGTCGCCGTGCATCTCGCCGCCCCATGCGACGCAACCAATGCCTTCTGCATCGAATGTTTCCTGCATTATGTGCCGAAGAATTGCCTTTGCGTTTGCGACGCTTCCAACAACACATATTGTCGAAGAAACGGTTTCTGTCGTCAGGTCTGAATACAATTCACTGGTGTCAGGGTCAATCATGTACTGATAAGAATAATTTCGCTTGCTAACAGTGCTATCATCACCAGCAAACTGAGCCGATGTCTCTGCAATGATTACATCCTTACCATAAGTTGATTTCCAGTTTTTCACATTTGAAATCATTGCAGAAATCGTTCCGTGATTTTCCCAAGGATAATAAGAAAGACCGATAATATCATAATCAAGATTTGCACTTTTAAGGCGATTAAGAAGATTTGTCGGTGTATTGCTTGACGTGACATGGACGATGATTTTTATACTTTCATCGAACGCACGGACTGCTTCGCTTGCAGACTCCAAGTATTGTGCCTGGGTATCTCCAGTTCCTGCATAATCAAAATCAGGATTTGTTGAACTTGGTGTAGTTTTATCACGAATCATGCCGCTGTTTATCTCGTTTCCAATCTGGACATAAGAGGGTACAATTTCTGCTTCATCTTTTAAAGATTGCAAAACTGAAGTTGTATATTCAGAAACCCTTGATGCAATATCATCCTTGCTTTCAGCATCAAGCCATGCGCGGGGTACATACTGTTTTGCAGGGTCTGTCCATGTATCTGAATAATGGAAATCAAGCATCAGTTTTAGGCCAGCGGCCTTTATACGCTTTGCCATTGAAATTGTGCGCTCAAGAGTATTGTCACCAACTGGCACGCTACCTTCTACTTGCTGTGACGGGTCATTCCAAATGCGGAGACGAACGGTGTCATATCCGTGTTTTGCGAGAATGACAAAGAAATCTGCCGTCGTTCCGTCCGTGTCCTTGTATGTGACAGCGCCTTTCCCGTCAACATTGTTCTCGTAATAATCCACCGCGCTCGCGTCGAATCCTCGGATGAAGTTGTCTCCGAAATCAATGACTGACGAGCCCGAGCCATCATTGGAACCGTAATCCTTGCGCGTGTCCTTGTCGCTTTTTCCGTCGTTGTCGTTCAGAGCCGAGGCATCATCGGCGCTGCTGTCAATGCCGAGAACGGTACTCGCGCTGTCTATATCGTTCGTACAACCGGAAAGGGCCAGAAATGCCGGAATCAGTGTCAGAAAAAGGCCTTTCCAGACGTAAGAAGCAATTTTTTTCATAAAAACCTCCCTATCAGGATAGTCGTAAAATGCGTCCGCAACTACAGGCGAACGCATGGGAATTATTTACTGAATCGTGTATTCCAGAGCTTTTGAGAAATCAACCGCCACCGACTGACCTGAGTCAGTTACACTTGCAGCAGAAGCTGGAACACAATCAAGAAGAGTTTCAGTATTTTCTGACGTATACTCATATTGTGAAATTGAAACAAACAATTTCACTTTATCAGAAGAAGAAACACCAAGCTCTGTGAGTTTGATTGAATACTCTATGATTTTTGAATCATTTGTATAACAGTTTGCCACAGAATTCCACTCCGGACCACAGACTCCTGAAGCCGACAAGTTGCTCAACTCACGTTGATTTGTGGCATTATCTGCAACCCAAGCGATATTCTCATAAGCCTTGAAATCCAAAGTTCCGTTCGAGAATGTCGTCGTTGTTGCAGGTGTCATCCAAGCACCATCATCGCTTGTACTTCCGTTATCAGCACCGGTGTCAAAAGAAAGTTGTATGTTTGTTTTATTACCACCAGGAGTTTCCGCAAATTCCACCGCAACATAAAGATTCAAGCCATCATCAACTACAGAGACCTTTTTAATATTCTGGTAGGTATTTGCGGCTGAATAACTGTCAGCGCTTGTGGCAACATAACTTGCAGACCATAAATCCTCGTCAAGAACTCCGTCCAGTGTCACATTAGTCGGAATGAACTTCACTCCGCTGAAAGTGTGGCTATACTCTTCCTTTGCTCCGACGGGCTTGATTCCTGTGATGGTGAAATCTGCCGTGAATTCTTCGCCTGAAAGGTCGTTTTTTGATGTCAGGACGATTGCTTTTCCGTCAGACGACACTTTTGCTGTGAAATCCGCCGTAACTGAACCGCTCGTTACAGTAGCAGTTACAGTCTCAGCGACCTCGCTGATTTCTCCGTTCAGGGGAATCTTGATTTCAGAGCCGACTGGCAGTGATTTTGAAGAGAATTCCAGCGAATCTGTCGTATAGAGAGGGGCAAATTTCACTGTTTTTGAGAATGAGGGGAAGGAACGGCCGTTGTAGTCGTTTCCGCTTGCATTCGTGAGTCCTGAAAGGATGAATGTGTAGGCGATGTCGCCGTATGCAGGCTCCCCGGTGCCGTCAATCAGGTTTATCGCGGGGGCGAGGTTAATGTAATACTTGGTCTTTGAATCGCTCAAGGTTCCGGCAAGGCTTCCTGCAGAAGAGTATTCCACTTTGTCCGAGTCAGAGCCGATTGAGTATTCAAGGGTGTATTTTACGGCGGCATCTGTGGCGTCCGCAATCTGCGAAAGGTCAAGCACAAGATGAGCCTCTTTGCCTTTCACGCTGTCATTTTCGCTGCCATCGTAATAGTAGGTTGTGGAGCTTGCGCTTACACTTCCGATTCCAGATTTCTGGTCTTTGAGCTGCTCGCTGGAAAGTTCGTCCTGAAGCTGGTCACAAGAGGCAAAGGCGAAAAGGAGCGAGAGGGTTCCGAATGCGGCAAGAAGTCTGTTTCTCATTTTTACGTTATCTGTTTTCACTTTTCTCATTTTCTTTTTCTCCCTATTTCACGACAGGAACGGCAGTTCCAGAGCTTGCATCTACAAGAATCGTGACTTCACCGGCATCCAAATCAAGGTCGTCGATATAGAAGTTCCACATTTTTCCGCCATCGCTTCCGTTTCCCTCAACAGCGCCTTCGATATACCATGGGCGAGTCCATTCATCAACCGGACAGAGAGAGAACTGGATATTGCTGTCAGAAATCGCAATGACTTCCGATGTTCCGGCTCCTTTTGAGAGACTGACATCAGCGGTGGTGTTGTCCCAAGAATCGAAGTTTCCTGGAATTGAATATGAGCCTGAAATGTCATCGCCAAAACCGGTGAATTCGAATGTCACTTGAAGGGCATTCTGGTCATGCAGTCCGTCCTCATCGGCGCATGATGTCAGTGTCATGGCAAGGCAAAAAGGCAGTACCAGAGCAAGAAGAAAGTTCCGCGCAGCTTTCATTTTCGATTTTTCGTTTTCCAATTTCATTTTACGCCTCCTTATAAGTTCCAAACAAGACCAAGGCTGACACGGCTCTTGTACTTGCAGTTGTCCTCGCTGCCGTCAAGCTCATTAAGCAGATATGTTCGGTGCGCGTATTTTGAGTTCTCCTCGTCGTATCTTCGCAGGTTGTAGTTCGTGTCCGTGTAGGGGAACATACTGTATGTGAAGTGAGCCCAGAGCATCGGTTTTCCCGGAAGAGGAAGGTCCTTGATGCTTGCTCCCATTGCAAATGCGAACGGAACAGTCAGGTCTTTGTCGTCTGTCTTGTCGTCACGCACGACTGAGCCGAATGTCACGCTGAGGCGGTCCGTAATATCTGAGTTGAGCATGATTGAGTGGTATGTGATGTTGAGGGGATAGCTTGAGCCGCTTTCCCAGTCGCCGAATTCCCGTTTGATTGCATAGTCAAACGAGGTCTTTTTTACGAAAGGAATCGCGTTTTCTGTGACAAGTTCGATACCACCCTCGTTGAAAGATGTGACCAGATTCTTGTCCTCGCTCTGGTTCTTTGAGAGCTTGTCGAATGACATCACTCCGTACACTCCTACAGTGAGATTCTTTCCAAGAAGCTCGCTCACGTCAATGTCGGCGTAAGGCTCCGTCCTGAACGAAAGCATTCCATCGTATGCGCCCGTATCGCTGTCATCATTGAGGGTGTAGGTGAAACCCTGATCGAGGGCAAGCGTGAGCGGTGTTTTAAGGTCAGCGAATGATTTTTCAGCGTCAAACTGTGTCGTGGCAGTGTTGGCATTGATGTCATCATAGACTTCACCATCAGAGCCCCAGACAGAATCAACTTTGAGACCTGCAAGGCTCTGCATGATGCTTGCTTTCCATGTGCCGGCTTTCCAAGAGACGCGGCCGGCATAGGCGAGAGTGTCCTTTCCAAGCTCCATGTCATCGCCTGTTCCGAATGTACCGAGCAAGTGGGCCTCAAGCTTGAGGTTCTCAAGAGGATTGAAGGCGGCATAAGCCGAGAAAGCGTTTGTATTCGTTTTATTATAGAAGAAAAGCTGCTCTTCTGTAGAAGAACTTCCGAACGTGAAAGCAATCTCCGCCTTGTCAGCGTATTTCACGTCGATGTAATCGTAGGTTCCGTAATTATCGACTTTATCACTGAATCCGGCAGCAGCGTCTACCTTGAAGTCACCGAACTGCTGGATCTCTGGTCCGTTCTTGATTTCTGTGTATCCGTTCCAGTCCTTATAGTCAATGACATTGAAGATTCCGTCGAAATGAGACATTCCGCTGTCCTCGCCCACGTCTCCGTAACCGAATTTTGTGATTACATAGGGAGTCGTCAGGTTTACGGCCATTTTCTTGAAATACCCAAGGCCCTCATCGTTTCCTTTTTTGTAGGGTGAGGAGAACATTTCGGCAACTGACTGGGCGCCATCAGCCCATGTCACGTCAGGCACGTTTGCCGCATAGGTATTTTCCTGATAAAGAGTTTTATCGAAATTCAGGACTGAGATTTCAGAAGAAAGGAAGACATTCTCGCTCACGTTTCCCCAGAACCACCAGTTTGCCTCTGTCTTGAAGTGGGAATTGTCGAATTCATAGCCTTTCTTTTTGCTGTCAGAGACATTGCGGATAAGAGACTCGTTCACGTTCTGTGTCTGAACCCACAAGCCCATGCTTAGGTTGGAGAATTTGCCTGCTGGCGCTGCCTCCTTGTTTGAGGCAGGCAGGCTGTCACCGATTCCCGCTGTCTGCTGGGCTGGCTTTGAGAAATCCTCGTTCAAGGGAACGATGAATCCGTCGTTGGCTTCCTGCGCGAATACCGTCGAAGAAAGGCAGACTGCCGCAAGGAGGGATGCCGTTCGTTTTATCATATTCTTTTTTACATAAATTGCAATAACAACTTGAAACAACAAATTTGTTAAGCTGTTTTTCTATAAATTTTATCTAACTCAGCTTCAAATAGTTGAGCTGGAGTTTTATAACCCAATATTTTTCTAGGAAGATTGTTCATCCAGTCTTC
>NZ_JAFRNB010000007.1 GCF_017430385.1 Treponema sp. | reverse complement strand
AAGGTCTGCCACAAGCATGACATCAACGCCATTTGCTGTGCGAATTTTAGCAGCTGCTAACAGAGTGTCAATAGGTTTTGAGAAAATATGTAAATTTTTCCTGCTAAACTTGCCTAACATTAGGATAATTATAACATGGAAATTTGATTTTCGGGGAAAATTCGTAAGAAAATTTTAAAAAAAATTTAAGGAAAGTGGAAAAAGTCTAATATAATTTTCTTATCTGATTTCTAAAGAAATATCCTTAATAAAAGAAAAATGTTTGTCTTAATGTGCTGTAAATATTACGAAAAAACTTCTTTTGATTCTGACAGTTATGCTTCTTGACAATTTTTGGAAACGGATATACTGTTTATATATGAACACTTGTTCAAGTGTTAGTGATAAGGAGATTTTCATGGAACATACACATGAGCACAATCATCTTGGAGGACATATTCACTGTGACTGCGGGCATTGCGGTCACGACCACGAACATCATCATGAGCATGAAGGGCATGAGGAGCATGGAGAATGTCATTGCCACGACGAGCATGAGGAAGAAACTCCGCTCAGAAAAATCCTGCTTTCTTTCGTGATTTTTGCGGCAGCTCTTTTGATTGAGCACCTGCCGATTTTTGCGGCAGATTCTCCTCTCATGTTATCTTTGAGCAAAAACTTTTCTTATTCAGGTGATTTTCCGCGGTTGATTTACGGCATTCTTTATCTTGCGGCTTTCCTTATTTGTGGCCGCGATGTCGTTAAAGGAGCAATCCGATCGATTCACAAAGGAAATGTTTTCGGCGAGCAGTTTTTGATGACTGTTGCTTCGGTCGGAGCAATTTTTGTTGGCGAATATGCCGAAGCTGTTGCCGTAATGCTTTTTTACAATCTCGGTGAATTCGTTCAGGATTATGCCGTTGACCGTTCCCGAAATTCAATTTCCGCGCTCATGGACATTCGTCCGGACACAGCCACTGTTATCCGCGACGGAAAAAAAATTGTTGTCTCTCCAGAAGAAGTTGAGATTGGCGAAATTATTGAAGTGAAGCCAGGCGAGCGGGTTCCGCTTGATGGCATAATAATAGAAGGAAAATCATTTGCGGACACATCTGCTCTTACAGGCGAAAGCGTTCCTCGCGAAGTTTCAGTTGATTCAGAAGTTCTCGCAGGATTTGTAAATCAGTCGGGTCTTCTCAAAATCCGCGTTACAAAATCTTACGGAGAAAGTGCTGTTACCCGAATCCTCAATCTCACTCAAGAAGCAAGCGAAGTCAAAGCAAAGAGCGAAAAGTTCATTGCACGATTCGCACGAGTTTACACACCGATTGTCTGTATCGCAGCCCTTGCAGTTGCAGTCCTTCCACCGCTCGCATTGCAGTTCTTTGCGCCAGAAGTTTTTGAAAAATACGGCTGGTCTGTCTGGATTTACCGCGCACTCACTTTCCTTGTTGTTTCTTGTCCTTGCGCGCTCGTAATTTCCGTTCCGCTCGCATTCTTCTGTGGAATTGGAGCAGCCTCAAGCTCAGGCGTTCTTATCAAAGGTTCGAATTTCGTTGAAGTTCTTTCAAAGGCAAAAATTGCCGTATTCGATAAAACTGGCACGCTCACCAAAGGTATTTTCGATGTTGCACAGGTGAACCCGGTCAATGGATTTACGAACGATACTTTGCTTGCAATCGCAACACATGCTGAAAGCTATTCAAATCACCCGATTTCAAAATCGCTCAAAAAAGCCCATCATTGTGTTCTTTGCGATGCACTTAAAATCCTGGAACCAGAAGAAATCAGCGGATTTGGCATACGAGCGGTAGTCGAAGGAAAAATCGTTCTTGCCGGAAATGCCAAGCTCATGAAAGAAAAGAATGTAAGTGGCTTTGAAGAAAATACAAACGACCGAAAGTTAGTCGGAACAATTGTTCATGTGGCAGTCGATGGAGTCTACGCAGGAAATATCGTGATTTCTGACCAGGAAAAAGATGATTCACGCACAGCGATTCAGAATCTCAAAAAACTCGGAATCAAAAAGACTGTCATGCTCACCGGCGATACGCAGGCAACAGCCCAGGTCGTGGCAGAAAATCTTGGAATCGATGAAGTTTACGCCGATTTGCTCCCGGAAAACAAAGTCCAGAAAGTCGAAGATTTGATGAATCAGTCTGGCTCAAAAAATGCCGGCCAATCCCCGCTCATCTTCGTTGGAGACGGAATCAACGACAGCCCTGTTCTCGCCCGTGCCGACGCCGGAATCGCAATGGGCGCACTCGGAAGCGATGCCGCAATCGAAGCCGCCGATGTCGTAATCATGGACGACAAACCAAGCCGCTTAATCGATGCAATCAAAATTTCCCGCCGCACGATGAACGCTGTCTGGCAGAACATTTATGTCTCAATCGGAGTAAAAGTCGCAATCATGATTTTGGGTGCAGTCGGAATCGGAAACATGTGGCTTGCAGTCTTCGGTGATGTCGGTGTTTGCTTGCTCGCCGTCGCAAACTCTAGCCGGGTTTTGAAGAAATAATTTATTTGTCGAGCCAACCCCGGAGAACATTTGCGACATCTTCCGGGGTTTTTGGAATTTCGTTTTTGAGAGCTTCGATTTTATCGTCAACCATGAGGAATCCGCCGTTTTTCGGAGCGACTTCACGGTAAATTCCGCGCAGTTCACCAAATCTTTTTACTTCTTCAAGAACGGCCGTTTCGCGCTGGACATGGAATAGATTTCGCGGATTGTAAGCACCGAGGGAAAGAATGTTTTTGCTGATTTTATTCATTTCGGCAGGAGACAACTTTAAAATAGAAAGAATCTTTTCGCTCGCTTCGGAGCCAAGTTCTGTGAGAAGAACCGCAATTTTTTCGTATCCGGTCATTTTTTTCCTCGTTTTTTCAATTTTATATGATATAATACATTCGGAAAAAATTCCACAAGGATTTTTTTAGCTAAAAAGGAGGCAAATTATGAAAAAATATATTACTATCAGCCGTGAATATGGTTCTGGCGGCCGTCTTATTGGCAAAATGGTTGCTGAGCAGCTGGGCTATGCTTTTTATGACAAGGAAATCATCGATATGGCTGCCGAAGAAAGCGGTCTTTCAGCAGAATTCATCAAAAAAACGGAGCAGAATCTTTCTTCCGGCTGGCTTTACAATCTTCTTTTGGGAACAAGTTATGCCGGAACAAGTGCTGCTGGCATGGGGCAGCCTGTTGGACAGGGCACGCTTCCTCTCGCAGACCAGATTTTCAATGCTGAGCGCAAAATCATTCTGGGGCTCACAAAAGAACCATGTGTAATCGTCGGCCGTTGTGCTGATTATATTCTTTCGACCTCTGACCAAATCGACAACAAGGACTTGCTCAATGTGTTCATCTACGCGGACATCGAGGCGAAAATCAAGAGAATCGAAGAAATCTACAAAGAAACTGAATCTTGTGCCAAAAAAACAATTATACAAATAGACAAGCGCAGGGCCTGTCATTACAATACATTTACTGAAAATATCTGGGGAGACCGCAAGAATTACGATATGATGATTAACAGTACCAGTGCCGGAATTGAAGCTACAGCCAAGTGGATTGTTGAGCTGGCAAAAATTTAATTCTAAGCGGAAAATGAACTGATGTTCAAAAAATTAATAAGCCGCTGCCTCAGTTTATATTCGATTTCTCCTTTGGACTTGGCTGATGCGGCGGAAACAAATCGAATACACACTCTGTTTATGAGCACAATTCTCTTCGTGTTTGGAATCTTTGGTTTGGTCGTACATAATGCCATACACGAAGTAGAACCTTTCCCTTACCGCATTTATTTTGCCCTGTTTATGGCGGTAAGTCTTTTAGCTTTTGTGATTGCATACAAAACAAAGAATGTTGCAAGGGAAAAGGCTTATATATGGAAAACTTTTCCTTTTTATCTTGATTTTTGCCTGGGAATCGGGGCTGGCGTTTATAATTTTTACATTCTTGGACAGCCTTTTAACGGTTTTATCACATACTGCATTACAGGTGTAATAGCGGTGTGTGCATTTTCGTTTTCCCCGTTTCTTTTTTTGTTCTGTCTTCTGGCATGGTTTGCGGTTCTTGTACCGGGAATTTACAAAAATTTTTCTCTCACCGGCTTGATTGATTCTATTCTTGCTGTGATTACGATGTTCTCTCTTTCGCTTTATAAAAGACGGGCTGAAAATAAATTCATATTGATGCTCAAAAAGCAAAAGAAAAACCTTGAGGCCAAGACATTCGGAAATTTCACGCTTCTTTATGAAAACAAAGTGATTAAATTTTCAAGAACTAAATCAACGGAGCTTGTCGCATATCTTATTTATAAAAACGGAAGCTCGGTGCGGACAAAGGAATTGATTTCCGTGCTCTGGGGCGATTATGCTGATTCGGCGCGTTATGGTGCGAGCTTGAGAAATCTCATCGTTGACATAAAGCACAGCCTTGCCGAGCTTGAGATTCAGCAATTCTTCATCACGGAGTACAATAATTTCCGTATAAATCCTGAAGCGATAAAATGTGATTATTATGATTTTCTGGCGGGCGATTCCAATGCTGTAAAAAATTTTGCCGGTGAGTTCATGAGTCAGTATACTTGGGCGGAAGAGGCGGCGGGCTTCCTTGAACGCAAAATCCTGAACTAAGCAAAAAAAATCCCGAAACCTCATTGCGAGATTCCGGGGGAAACTTAATCTCTCCGACACATGCATTAGCTTGCCGTGTTTGGTTCACATTTAACTTTTTGAAGGATTCCTCAAAAATTTTTATTTATACAGATTCTACTCTATCTGCCGTACAAAATCAGCACATAAAGGCAAAAAAATGAGCACGGAATCAGCACAAAATGAAAAATTTTATTATAATGAGGCAATTTTTTGAAAATTTTGGAAATTAGGGAACAAAAATGACATACAAACTTTCAACAAGCGATTCTCTCGCACAAATTTTTTCTCAGGTTGCGGAAACAGTCGGTTCAGCTGACGAGGAAATTCACATTCTTCTTTCAGACGGCGAGCATCATGGATTGGAGCATGAGCGGCTTTTTTATGATTTGCCAAATCCACTTGTAATTGAGAGTGAGTCCGGGGAATCTTCAAAATGTGCGCTCCGTTCAGAAAATTGCGAGGCTTTCCACAAGGACACTGAAAATCGGGCTGTCATTACTTTTGGCGAAAAATGCACTTCCGTTACGCTCAAAAATTTTACGATTGAGAATACTCATGTCAAAAGCTGCGATGATGCTTCTTTGGGGAATCAGGCTGAGGCAATCTGCTTCCATTGTCCCGGCGGAAAATTGTTCTGCGAAGGAATGAGTTTTGTGAGCCGACAGGACACGATACATGTCAAAGGATTTTCCCGCTTCAAAAACTGTTTTGTCACAGGCGATGTCGATTTTATCTGGGGCTATTGCGATACGGCTGTTTTTGAGAATTGCAGGATTCACACTCGGACGGATAATCGCGGAAGTGACAGGCCTGCCTATGTCCTGCAGAGCCGTGCTTTGAATGGAAGACCGGGCTTTGTTTTCATCAATTGTGAATTTACCGCCGAGGACAGGGGTAAAAATGCTCAGATTTTCATCGGTCGCTCACAGGGAACAGGCAAGCCTGCAAGCGTTGACAGATGGGATTCAATCGCGCTGATTGACTGCAAAATCTCCGAGCTTTACGACAAAGCTCTTTGGACTGACGAAGACGGCACACGCGCTGTTTACCCGAAGAAGGGAACGGCTTTGGTCGGCTGGCGGCAGTTTGGCACGAAGATTGTCCATTCCGACGGTTCTATTTCCGCGTATGACGGTGCTTTACAGGAAAAACACGGTTATACGATGACGGAAGAAGACAAAATCAACTTGCTGAGCACGCTATTTTAATCGCAAAAATACAAAATCACATCATAATGCTTTCTTGTGAACATAAAAATCCCTTGTAAAATAGAGACAATAGAAAATCTCAAGCGGGGCTTTTATGACGGAAATCAATATCAAAGATTTTGGTGCGAAGAATAACGGAAAATTTGACAATACAAAGGCTTTCAAGGCTGCTTTTGACGAACTCGCAAAAAATGGTGGTGGAAAACTTGTTGTCGGTGAAGGAGTCTGGCTCACAGGTCCTATAGATTTAGTTGATAACGCAACATTGGAACTTAAAGAAGGGGCAGAACTTTCTTTTATTTCGGATCCATCTGTTTATCCGCCGGCATACACCCGGTGGGAAGGCGTTGAGTGCTATGCGATGCACGCTTTGCTCCGTGCCTCAGACTGCAAGAATGTTACAATCACAGGAAAAGGTACAATCAACGGAAACGGAAATGACTGGTGGGGAATCGTTAAGGCAAAAAAAGCTGTCGGCCAGTCAAAACCGATGGCGACTTATGAACTGGCGCTTGCAAAATTAAACCCTGGTTTTGAAAATCAGGCCGGAGGTGGAGGCGGTCGCGAAACCCAGTTCCTCAGACCTTGCCTCGTTGAATTTATGAACTGCCAGCATGTCGTTTTTGAGGGAATCCAGCTGAAAAATTCTCCATTCTGGACTGTCCATCCTCTTTATAGTGATGATTTGACGCTGAAGGACCTCAGAATTGAGAACCCTTATTCCGCACCTAATACAGATGGAATTGACATTGACTCGTGTACAAATGTCAAGGTCCTGAACTGCTTCGTTTCTGTCGGCGATGATGGAATCTGCCTCAAATCCGGCTCAGGTCCTGATGGAATCTGCGTGAACAAACCGACCTCAAATGTCACAATCAAAGACTGCACCGTTCGTTTTGCTCATGGTGGAATTGTTTTTGGTTCTGAAACTGCTGCCGGAATCCAGCATGTTCTTGCTGAAAACTGCGATTTGAGCGGAACTGACCGTGGAATCCGAATCAAGAGCCGTCGCGGTCGTGGCGGTGACTTGTGCGACATCACTCTCAAAAATCTCGTGATGAATGACACTCTTTGCCCGATTGCAATGAACATGTACTACAAATGCGGAATCAATGATGTCAATTCTCCTTTGTTCAGCCTCGAAAAACAGCCTGTTACCAGCGAGACACCTCGCATCCATGATGTAAAAATCATCGGCTGCAAAGGCAAAAACTGCAAGGCAAGTGCCGGTTTCATCGTCGGATTGCCTGAAATGCCAATCGATAACCTTGAAATCCGCGACTGTGAATTCTCTACGGATGAAAGCTCAGAACGATCGCCGATGGAAAGCGATATGTTCTACGGATTGCCGGAGGTTTTCGTCAAGAGTTTCCGCGTGCGTAATGCACCAGGCGCAAAATTTGAGAATGTCAAAATCGAAGGCCCAAAAGAAACATTCATTTACGAATAAAATTCTGCCGAAAATAAAAATCGGGAGCTTATAATGAAAAAATCTTTCAAATTCTTTCTTTCGATTTTTATTCTGGCAATTCTTGTTGTGGGAGCGGGATTCGCGGACGGCTATCATGTTTGTGTGGCTTCCTACAAGAAACTTGACAATGCCGAATCTATGATTAAAAAACTTGAAAAACAGAGTGTTGCGGCATTGGTCAGCGAAAACAAGGTCAAAAATCAGAGTTTTTATCGCGTACTTCTTTCAAAAGAATTCAAAAAAATTCAGGATGCCCGAAAATACCGTGATGAAGTCAAAAATTATTCCTTTGCAAAAGAGCTGGGGCTAAAAGACTTTTGGGTTTGCGAAAGTGAAAAAATCGTTCTTAGAAATCAGCTTGTTAAAATCACAACAGATCTTCCTCAGCCGGCAAAAGTTGCGCCAGCTCCGGCACCTAAAAAAGTCGTTGAGGAAAAGCTAGTTCCAAAAGCAAAACCGGCTCCTGTTCCTGTCCCAGTTCCGGTACCGCTTCCAATTCCTCAGGAACCTGAAGTTAAGACTATTGCCCCTGTTGAAGATGCAAAAAGCGTTGCTCCCTTGCCGATAATTGTTCCAATTCCACAGCCGGAACCTGAATTGCCGGTTGAAGAAGAGCCTGAAACGCCCGAAGACCCCGAAGAAATTCCTGAGCCAGAAGATGTTATCGAACCGGAAGCACCTGCCGAAGAACTTCCTGTGATTGTCGTTGAGGAGCCGAAAACTCTTGGCGCGAATGAAAAAGCCGTTCTCAGCGAGAAAAATCCTTATTCAGTTATTGTGCGTTCTTACAAATATGAGCAGTTCGCAGAAAATGACAGTGCCCGTCTTAAAGAGCTTGGTTTTGAGCCGTACATCCTTAAAACTTTCGATGACAAGGAATTTTTTGCATTCAATATCCATGTAGGAGCCTTTGCGAGCCTTGATGAAGCCGAGGAGCTGAATTCTCAGTTTGCTGATGCAGGAATCCCAGATACGATGGTTTCTGATTATAACGAAATCAAAGAGAATCTCCAGAAATACGATGATGTCATTTTGCAGGAGTCAGTTTCCTTTGATAACGGCCAGTATGAAATCCCGACTTGTGTGCCGGAGTCAATCGCAAAACTTGTAAAGCAATTTCCTGCAAACAAAGATTTCCCGATTCAGGAAATTACAATTATTGATTATGACAATTATCTTGCTGTCCGAGACAAGCCGAACCTTTCTTCGGAGCTTCGGGCATATCTTGAAGAAGAAGAAGGACTTCATTCGGCCCTGCTTGCCAAGTGCCGTGATGAGTTATATAGAAAAGAAGTGAGCGTATTCTTCGCAAATGCCGACCAGCATAAGGAAGATGATATTCTTGGTGAATTTGAGAACATGCAGTTCGGCGCGACGGACGGAGTTTTTGATTGCGTTCTTTATGAAAATGACGGCGAACTCGTGCTTTCTGGAACGAATATTTCAGAAAAAATGTGCGTAAAAATCAAAACAAGGGATTTCAGCAAGGAAGAATTCATAAATCTTCTGATTGATTCTTTCAATGACGGCTCTTTGTCGCTTTATCCGCAGATGCGAAGAACTTTCTATGTTCTCCCGGACAAAAATCCTGATGATGAGCGGGAATTCATAATCTTCAATTTCAAAAAAGTCGGCGAGGAATACGCAAGCGATCGAAACTATGCTGAATGGGCAGTTCCAATTGTCGGACATTCCCTTGCAAAATCATATTTCTATGACAGCAATTCGTTGCTCTGCATAGGTTTCTATGATTTGGACTATGATTTCAATGCAAAAAATGTCCACGCTCATTTCACGGAAGCAAAAAACACGACGGAAATCACTGAGACGAACAAGCCGGTTTCTGTGAATGGAATCGAGGGCTGGTATCTTCTTAACCCTAAGCAGAAAGAAGTTTCGTTCTCGACAAAATCTTATGTGATTGCAATTGATACTGAGCCTACGAGCGTTCTTTCTAAGGATGATTTGATTAAAGTCGGAACAGATTTGAAGATTTGGGATTCTGGTTCAGATGCGGGTGCTGATTTCGATGCGAAGTAAGATTTTTGCCCTGTTTTTGCTGAGCCTGAGTTTTTTCCCTGTCCATGCGCAAGCTTTTAAGCTTTCTCCTGTGACGGACTCAGCCTTGCTTGGCACTGGCATTGCTCTTTCTGGAGCAGATTTGATTTTGGACAATGCTCTCAAACTGAACCGCCAGAAATATGATGGTGAAATTTTTGACAAGGACGATGTGAATCCTTTTGACCGGAAATTCATGCACTCGTATTCAAAATCCCGTGACAGGGCTGCGGATTTTTTGCTGGCGGCCACTCTTGCAACTCCGATTGTGCTTGCAAAGACTCAAAAAGAAGATTTGATTACTTGCGGCGTTATGTATGCGGAGACGCTTTTAATCGCAAACGGAATTAAGGAACTGACGAAACTTGCCGTGAACCGAACCCGGCCGTATATGTATTATGATGCGGACACTTTCCCTGAAAAAGATGTTGATGATGGTGACTGGGCGAATTCATTTCCGTCAGGGCACTCAACGATGGCTTTTTCGGCCGCGACTTTCACAAGCTATACTTTCTGTAAATATTTTCCAGACTCTAACTTGAGGATTCCTGTCGTTGCGGGAAGTTATGCGATGGCATGTGGTGTTGCGGCATTGCGGCTTTCGAGCGGAAATCATTTTATGACGGATGTTCTAACAGGAGCCGCAATCGGAAGTGCCGTAGGATTCTTGGTTCCGTGGCTCCACACTTTCAACGCGAAAAATGATTTGAATGTAGCGTTGCGCGCAGACGGGATTTCAGTCGCTGTAAAATTTTAGCGGGGCCGTTGGGCGACATCCATGTCGTGACGACTCGCTTCGCGATTCGCGGACAACTTGCTTTTTTGCCGCGTCCATGCGGCACTTTAACTCAATGTATTAATAATTAGGTTTGCTACGGCTATTTTCTTTGCGCCGGTGTCCATTGCTTCCTTTTCGATGTAGCGGTGGGCTTCGGCTTCCGTCATGCTCTTTACCTGCATCAAAAGCATTTTTGCGCGGTTTACGATTCGGATTTCTTCCATTTTTTCTTTGAGCTGGGTTGCCTTGCTCGAAAGAACCTGGACTTTGTACTGAACCGCAATCGCCACTTTTATCATATTATAGAAGTAAAATTGATCAAATTCGCGGGTGAGCGTAAGAATTCCGTAAGACTCGACTTTGTAGCTTATTTGGTCAAAATGTTCCTGCGGCGCAAACAGCAGGATTGTGCTTGAAGAGTCAGAAATATCGACAGCAAAATCCGTGCCCTCACCATCCGCAAAATCAACGATGACGATGTTGAAAATCCGTTCGTCACATTTTCGGCGCGCTTCGTTAAAATCCTGACAGACCGAAAGCTCGAACATCGGTGGCATGAGCATTACGCTTACAAGAGAGGAAATTTTTGTGTCTTTTGTCACAAGAAGGACAGAATATGTGTCACTTGTCACTTTTGTTCCCCGCCTAGAGTTAACCTAAAATTCCTTTTACAAATTCACTTTTATCAGCGATTTCCTTTGCTTCTTCGAGCGTGTCTGGAATGGCCTTGTAATTTGTTTTTTTGGCGATTTCCTTGTCAAAAAGATTTTCTGTGGCCGCTTCGCCAGCACGCAGATTGTTTTTGATTCCGTCGATTGCCGCATGAATCAGCAGTGTGAATGCTATGTAAGGATTGCATGTCGGATCAGGGGAGCGGATTTCAATGCGTGGATTTTTGTCGCTCGGAATGCGAAGAAGTGATGAGCGATTTTCGCGCCCCCAACAGATGAACTTTGGAGCTTTTGCCTCGCCGAGCCTCTGGTAAGAATTCTCAGTAGGATTGAGATAATATGTGATTTCTTCGATGTGCTTGAGGATTCCTGCCAGAATGTTCTCGGTTTTTGAAGAATCCGAGCATGAAATATTGATGTGCATTCCGCAGCCAGGCTTGTTCTGAAGAGGTTTTGGTGAAAAATCTGCGTATAATCCGCTTTCACTGGCCTTTGTTCGGACAATCCATTTGAAGGTGGTGGCATTGTCGGCACAAGTGAGTGAGTCACTGTAGCGGAAATCGACTTCGTTCTGGCCTGGACCTTCCTCGTGGTGGCTTGATTCTGGTGTGATGCCCATTTGTTCCAAAGTGAAGCAGATGTTTCGGCGGATATTTTCGCCTTTGTCTTCCGGTGCGATATCCATGTAGCCGGCTTTGTCGAAAGGAATTTTTGTTGGCTCGCCATTTTCGTCCAATTTAAAAAGATAGAATTCAAATTCTGTTCCGAATTGAAGGTCAACGCCACATTCAGCCTTGATTTTTGAAGCGGCGGTTTTGAGAAGGTAGCGGCAGTCCTTTTTGTACGGAGTTCCGTCTGGATGTTTGATATCGCAGAACATTCGGATTACTTTGCCTGCGCTTGGTCGCCATGGAAGCACGGAAAGTGTTGATGCGTCAGGATATAAGAACAAGTCAGAATGATTGGCTTCCTCGAAATCAGGGATTGCGGATGCGTCGAAAGCAATTCCGTCTGCAAAAGCCCGTGGAAGCTCGCTTGCCATAATAGTTGCATTCTTCTGCTTGCCCGAAAGGTCAAAATACGCAAGCCGCACGAATTTAACATCCTCTTCTTTTACATAATCCAAAACTTCTTCTTCTGTATAAACCATAAATTCTCCATAATAAAAAAGGTCGTAGACTTTGCGCCGAAACTATTAGCGAAAAACCTACGACCTCTTTGTCGAATACAGTTATATTAGCAAATTTCTGAGTTCTTTTCAATTGCAAAAAAATGCCATAAAAGAGAAAAATTTGGCAAAATTTGTAATATTCCGAACAAAATTTTTATTAAAAATACTTAAATATGATTGACTATAATTTCTATAAAAGTTACTATCTTCTATATTACAATTATTTTTATAATTCTAAATGGAGAAAACAATGGCTACAAAGTATGTTTACTTTTTCGGTAACGGCGATGCAGAAGGCGATGAATCAATGCGCCCAATCCTGGGTGGCAAAGGTGCTAACCTCGCTCAGATGGCAAAAGCTCCTTTGAGCTTGCCAGTTCCACCTGGATTCACAATTTCAATTGATGTTTGTCAGGAATACTACAAGTTAGGTAAAAAGTACCCAGAGGGTCTTGATAAGGAAGTTGCAGAGTACCTCAATAAGCTCGAAACATCATTCGGCAAAAAACTTGGCGACGAGAATGACCCACTTTTGGTTTCTGTTCGCTCAGGTGCCGCAGAGTCTATGCCAGGTATGATGGACACAATCCTCAACCTCGGTCTTAACGATAAATCAGTTGTTGGCCTTGCTAACAAAACAAACAACCCACGTTTCGCATGGGACGCTTACCGCCGCTTCATCCAGATGTACGGTAACGTTGCTATGGGCGTTGATCACGACAAATTCGAAGAGATCATCGCTGAGGTTAAATCTCACCGCGGTATCAAAGAAGATACTGAGCTCACAACAGAAGAGCTTCAGGAAATCGTTACAAAGTACAAGGCAATGTACAAAAAAGAGAAGGGCGAAGACTTCCCACAGGATCCACAGGTTCAGATGTGGGGCGCAATCGGCGCTGTATTCGGCTCTTGGATGAACGAGCGTGCTATCATCTACCGCAAGCTCAACAACATCGACGAGAATGTTATCAAAGGAACTGCTGTAACAGTTATGGCAATGGTATTCGGTAACATGGGCGATACATCAGGAACTGGTGTTGCATTCTCTCGCGACCCGTCAACTGGTGAGAACCACTTCATGGCTGAGTACCTCATCAACGCTCAGGGTGAAGACGTTGTTGCTGGTATCCGCACTCCAATGGATATCTCTGCTCTAGAAAAACAGCAGCCAGAAATCTTCAAAGAAATTTCTACAATCCGTGACCGCCTCGAGGCACACTATCACGATATGCAGGACATGGAGTTCACAGTTCAGGAAGGCAAACTCTTCATGCTCCAGTGCCGCAACGGTAAACGAACAGGTCCAGCAGCTGTTAAGATGGCTGTAGACATGGTTGCAGAAGGCATGATCACAAAAGAGCAGGCTCTTCTCCGCGTTAAACCGGATCAGCTTGATCAGCTCTTGCACCCACAGTTTGAGGCTAAAGCTCTCAAATCTGCAAAACCACTCGCATCTGCACTCAACGCTTCTCCAGGAGCTGGATGTGGTGAAATCGTATTCACTGCTGACGAAGCTGTTGCAGAAGACAAAGCAGGCAAAAAAGTTATCCTCGTCCGCAAAGAGACATCTCCAGACGACATCGCCGGAATGTACGTTGCTCAGGGTATCTTGACTTCTACAGGTGGACGTACATCACACGCAGCTGTTGTTGCTCGTGGTATGGGTACACCATGTGTTTGTGGTTGTTCAGACGTTGTATTCACAGGAAAAGATACTGTTACAATCGGTGGTAAGGCATTCAAAAAAGGTGACTACATTTCTATCGATGGTTCAACAGGTAAAGTATATGGCGAAGTTATCCCTGTAACTCCAGCTTCAGTTTCTGGCGACCTCGAGACATTCCTCTCTTGGGCAGACGAAGTTCGCGCTGCTTCTTGCCGCACAACTCCATCTGGAAAAACAGTTAAGGGATTCGATGTTCTTGCTAACGCAGAGCAGAACGAAGCTCCACAGGCATTCCGCTTCGGGGCTGCGGGTATCGGTCTTTGCCGTACAGAGCACATGTTCTTCGAAGAGCCAAAACTTACATCATTCCAGAAGATGATCATTTCTGACACAACAGAAGAGCGCAAGGCTAACCTCGCAGCAATTCTCCCACTCCAGCAGAAAGACTTCTACGGAATCATCAAAACAATGGAAGGTCGTGCAGTTACAATCCGTCTTCTCGACCCACCACTCAACGAGTTCGTACAGGCTGAGACTCCAGAGCTTGCTTCTGCTCTCGCTAAAAAACTCGGCGTAGCAGTTGAAGTAATCAACAAGAAATATGCTGAGCTCAATGAGCACAACCCAATGCTCGGTCATCGTGGTTGCCGTCTCGCTATCACATATCCAGAGATTTACGAGACTCAGGTTGAGGCTATCGCTCGTGCTACAGCACAGGCTGAGAAAGAAGGTCTCAAACATGACGTTCGCATCATGATTCCAAACGTAACAACATTCGCTGAGCTCAAACAGATTCGCGCTCAGGCAGAGGCTGTTATCGCTAACGTTAACAAAGAGCTCGGAACATCACTCAAGTTCCAGATTGGTTCTATGATCGAGTTCCCACGCGCTGCTGCTACAGCTGACAAGATTGCTGAGTACGCTGACTTCTTCTCATTCGGTACAAACGACCTTACACAGACAACATTCGGCTTCAGCCGTGATGACTACTCTAAGTTCATCGATTCTTACTTGGATCAGAAGGTTCTCCTCCAGGATCCATTCAAGACTTTGGACGAAGACGGCGTAGGAGTTATGATTGGCTTGGCAGAAGAGAAGGGACGTGCAGTTAAGGCTGACCTCCACCTCGGAATCTGTGGTGAGCACGGTGGTGACCCGGCTTCTATCGAGCTCTGCTACAAACTCGGCTTGAACTACGTTTCTTGTTCACCGTTCCGCGTACCAGCTGCCCGATTAGCAGGTGCTCAAGCTGTAATCAAATCAAACAAATAGTTTTCTGACGGACAGCTTTGCTGCCGTCAAAAACGCTTAAACCCTTGATTTGCTGACGCAAACAAGGGAAACCAGATTCGGGCGCGACATTTCTTCGAAAAGCGCGTCAATCCATAGGGTACATAAAAAATGCACTTCCCGATTTTGGGAAGTGCATTTTTTATGTATTCGCTGCTTATTAGTTATTTGTTGCCTTGATAATCTCGTTTACGTTGCTGATGATTGCCTTTGCGATTGCAGGTTTGTTCATCGTGTAGATGTGGATTCCGCGCACGCCGTTTGAGATCAAGTCGATAATCTGGTCGGTAGCGTAAGCGATTCCTGCCTGCATCATGGCTTCCGGGCTGTTACGGAATCTGTCGCAGATTGCGAGCAGTTTTCGCGGAATATAAGCATTTGACAAATCGACCATGCGGCTTACCTGATTGGCATTTGTGATCGGCATGATTCCGGCCAAAACAGGAACGTGAATTCCTGCTGACTGGAGCCTGTACAGGAATGAATAAAGCATGTCGTTATCGAAGAACATCTGTGTAGTCAGAAAATCTACGCCCGCATCAACTTTGTGCTTGAGATTTTCGATATCGGTTTCACGGCTCGTGCTTTCCGGGTGTCCTTCCGGGTAGCAGGCTCCGCCCACGCAAAATCCTTCTTTTTTAAGCAAGCCCACCAAATCAGAAGCATGAACAAATCCTGATGGAAATACGTTTTCACCTGTTACGGCATCTTTTGGAAAATCGCCACGCAGAGCAAGGACATTGGAGATATTTTTTTCTTTGAGATTGCTGATAATCTGATTGAGGGCTTCGGTTGTTGAGCGCACGCAAGTAAGATGTGCAAGTGCTGCTGTTCCCTGATTTTCGATTGCCTGTGCGATGTCGGCTGTGTAGCCCTGCGTTGTGCCGCCAGCTCCGAATGTAACGCTGATAAAATCCGGATTGAGAGATGTAAGCTCAACGGCTGTTTTTTTGATTGATTCAAGTGCTTCTAATTTTTTTGGTGGAAAAACTTCAAAAGAGAGGGAAACTTTTTTCTGATTCAGAATGTCTACGATTTTCATAGGTTGAATTATAGCAAATTTAAAGGGGGAAGTCTCCCCCTCGACTACAAAGCTCCGCTTTTCCGCTACCCCCTCTGCGGACTCAATCGCCGTCCGCAACACCTGCTAAAATCTTCCTTATCTTCGCATCGTCGAGCTTAATAAAGAGATTTTTTTCGTTTGTGGGTAAAACTGTACCTTTGGGTGCATTTTTGGCTCGGCGCAAGTGCTTTACCTGAGTATAATACAAATCTGCGCTTCCATTTTTGCGGGCTTTTGAGAAATAAACGGCCAAATTTCCTGCCGCAAGCAGAATTTCGAGCGGAACGGTCTTTCCTGGCCTATTCTTGATAAAAACATAACCGCCGTGATAATCGCGCACATGGAGCCACATATCCGCGCCTTTGACCGTGTGTCGGAGCAATTCGTCGTTTTCGGTGGCGTCTCGGCCGACGATGATTTGCCAGCCGTCAATCAAAAAGTCCAGTCCTGGATGAGATTTCTTTTCCTGCTGTTTTGGTTTTTGTGTCTTTCGCAAAACCTGTTCAAGCTTAATAGGATTTTTTTCGGCGACAATCTCATTGTATTGTTTTTCGAGCGCGGCGAGTTCCTTTTCGGCTGATTCAATGTCGAAATCAAGATTTTCCATGCCGCTCGTCTGTTTTTTGTAGGTGTCGTAGTATGATGCGGCATTTTCCTGTGCGGATTTTTTGGGATCAATCTTGATGCTGATTTTTTTGCCGGTCTCAAAATCTTCACATTCGAGGAAGTTTGATTTGCCGTCAATCTGATAGCCGTAAGCAAGAATTAAATCGCCCTGATGTTTGTACTGTCCTGCATTTCTGAAACTTTCGCGTTTTTCTTTGAGCCGTTCGAGTGATGAGGCGAGCTTGCTCCTATGAGACTCGTACCATTTTTCAGCTTGTTCCAAAAGTGATTCAAGCGAAGTGGCCGCCGCATTTTCAGAATAGTACAAATCGACTTTCTGGTTAAAAGTGAGGTCGGGGTATTCGGGATTTTTGGCCGCGTATTCGGCTGTAAGTTCGGCAAACTCACGCACCTGGAACTTTTCGTTAAGAGCACGAAGTTCATCTTCGGAAAGTGATTTTTTCTCCGGCAGTTCAAGTTTTTCGCCTGTTTTTTCGCCTTTTGCTGGGCGGCGGTAAAATGAATCAAGAATCACATCATCTTTGTCACACAGGAAAATATTGCCAGCGTTTGACCACAGACGGATATAAAGAGTAAAAAAATCATCTTCATCATCGGTCTGAAGGGATTTTGCCTTTTTGGCGGCGTGTTCCTGGGCCTGTGGCATTACATAAATCGCACCCGCTTTTTCAAGCTCCATTTTGATTATTCGCTCTTTTTCAATCTGCGTGCACGAGAGAATACGCGCGCCCTTGATTTTAGATTTGAGCATTTCGTTGAAACGGAGAGGCTTTTCGTTTTTGGTTATTTTTCGCCTTGTCTCACAGATACGACATTCACCGGCTGCAAGCGAGATAAAAACTGTTTTGGGAACTCCCGGCTTGTAAGTGTAGATAGCGACTGAATTGAAATTTGGCTGAACGACTTCCTGAACAAAGCCTCCAGCCAAATCAAGCTCGGAGAGGATTAAATCTATTTCATTGCAATTTAAAGACATTTTATACCCTTTACTTTCTTCTATAATAATACTACATTTTTAATATGAAGAAAATCTTTTTTGTATTTTTGTTTTTTGCCTCTTTGTTTTGTGCCAGTGCTTCAAGCGATTATTACAGCAAGAACCTTTGCTTCGGCATTTCTTTTCCTTTTGTGAACAATGATTATTTTCTTGAAAATTCTGATTCCGTAAAACTTGACGCGATTGGAATCAATTTGAACTACCGCAGAATGAAGGACACTATGAAAATCGGCCTGTTCCTTGATGCCGACATTTTCATGCCTTACACAAAAACGCTGATTATTGACGAAAAAACTCAGACAACGACAAAACTTTCTGATTACGAATACTTTTTTGGAACTGATATCATAGCAGGAATTTATACGGTCTTGTTCCGCAATGATTCAATCAGTCTTCCGTTTGGTGTCGGGCTTCACCTGGATGGCTACATCAGCAAGCAAAAATATGAAAGTACGATAATTAAAGAATCTGTTTATACTGTTGGAATTGGCGGATGGCTGAATTTTGAAGTGGATGTTTCAAGAAAATTTGGCGTTTATGCCGGTTCTAAATTTGTATACGATTTTTACTACAAACTGAACAATAAGGCAACGCTCACAACAGTCCAAGACGGAAAATGCAAAGGATTTACATTTGTTCCTGCCGTTGGACTGGTGTGGCATTTCTAGTGATTTAGTTAAGATTATTCTTCGCTTGGCTTGAGAGAGCCTGGAACGATTGTTTGTGCATTGAGGGCAGCGCAGTGTGCTCCTTCTTTAAGAGCCTTCTCGATGTTTTTGGCGAGGAGATAAGCGTGAAGGAAGCCTGCTGCAAAAGAATCTCCGCAAGCCGTTGTGTTAATGGCTTTTACTTGTTCGGCCGGAACGCGGTAGTTTTTGCCTTTTTCTGAAGCAAGGATGTCTTTTCTGCCACGAGTGACTACGATGATATTATCAAGTTCCTGGCTTTTCTTTGAGATTGCAGAAACAAGCTCTTCTTCGCTCAAAAGCAATCCGCCGAATGTCTGACAGAATTCTTCTTCATTGATTTTGATAATCTGTGGTGTTGTGAGTTTGAGCGTGCCAAGCAAGTCATCGCCACGGAAATCAGCGAGGACAAGTTTTCCTGCTTTGTGAGCGACTTCGCAGATTCGAGCGCAGATGTTTGCGGACCAGTTTTGTGGACGGCTGCCAGCGAACAAAAGTGCATCGAAAGATGTCATATATTTGCGGACGAATTCAAGAAGCTTAAGCTCGGCTTCGGCTCCAGCAATCTGGAGTGAGTTTAGTGCTTCGTCAGCCACAACTTCTGTGGTTGTGCCGTTTTTTGTGTCGAGCAATGTCCAGCAAACGCGAGTGTTTCCTTCGATATAAATTGGTGTGACATATAAATCGGTGTCGTTGGAAGCGAGATGCATGAATCTCTCTGCGTTTGAATTTCCGACAGGGCAGACCGCAACTGAGCACCCTGGCTCAATCTGGTTAAGAACTCTAGCTGCATTCAAAGCCTTTCCGCTGGCATCTTCACGCCAGTTGTTGGAACGGTTTACACAATCAACTGCAAAAGAATCAAATAAAACAGTGCGCTGAATTGTTGCGCTCAAGCATACACAAAGAATTTTCATCATTTAAGTATGAAGAATTTGTAAGATTTATTCAAGCTACAAATTGCTTTTAATCGCTTATATCAAAGTCAAATTGAACTGAAATATCGTAATCCGGGAAAGCCTCGCGGACATCATCGACCACATGATTGTACATCACTTTCATGTTTGGTGATTCAAATGAAACAACGATATCAAAACGCATGATTTTTTCAATTTCATCGATATAAAATCCGTGCATTTGGATGATGTCTTTGTGCTCATGTACGATTTTTGAAACTTTAGAGCGGATTTCCGCAGCAGAATTATGCTTTGTGTTAACGCTGTAAATGCCGATTGCTGCCATAACAACATTATGTTTGGCATAAACTTCATTCATGATTTTTCTGGTGACGACATCAATTTTGTCTGCTGTCCAAAAATCCGGAACTTCTATATGAAGTGAACCGAGGTGCTTGTCCGGGCCGTAGTTGTTGAGAACCAGGTCATAAGCTCCGCGAATTTCAGGATCTACTCTCAGAACTGTTTTTTTGATTGCGTGCGCCATATTTGCATCAATTCGCTCTCCAAGAATTTTGCTCAATGTTTCACGCAGGGTGTCCAATCCGGATTTTATGATTGCAATGGAGATAATCACACCAAGATAGGCTTCAAGGGAAATATGGAAAATAAGGAAAACAGCCGCAGCGAGCAAAGTTGATGCAGAAATTATCGAATCCATCAGCGCATCCTGGCCGCTTGCTACAAGTGAATCAGAATTAACTTTTTTGCCGGTAGATTTTACGAACAGTCCGAGGAGGATTTTTACAATGACGGCCGTTCCTACGATAATCAGTGATATTATCGTGTAGTCGGGTGTTGAAGGCTGGATGATTTTCTTGACTGACTCAATCAATGCGGTGAGACCCGCATACATGATGATGATTGAAATCACGAGCGCAGAAAGATATTCTGCCCGACCATGCCCGAACGGGTGCTGCTTGTCGGCTGGCTTGCTCGCAAGTTTTGTTCCGATTATTGTGACGACGGAAGAAAGTGCATCGGTGAGGTTGTTTACCGCATCCAAAATGATTGCGATAGAGTTAGAAAGAAGCCCGACAAGCGCTTTGAAGCTTGCCAGGCCTATATTTGCCGCAATTCCGAGAATACTTGTGCGGACTATTGTTTGTTCACGATTTTGGGTCATGATTTAATTATTGCATTAAACCTTGAACAAATCAATCTGGCTGCCAATCTTTCCGATAGCATTCTGAACCTGACCAGAAATGTCGCCCAAAGCAGCTCCAGTTTCGTTGATTTTGCGTGCTCCGTTTGACATTTCATCCATACTGCCCTTCATTTCAAGTGTAGCGGCCTGAAGGTGCTGAACTTCCTGAAGAATCATCTTGTTTCCGTTAGACATTTCTACAGATGCCGCACGGACTTCCTCGGTGCTGTCATTCATGGTCTTGAGTGCGCCAGTAATCTGCTGTGAACCCTGATTCTGCTCTTCCATTGCGGCTTTAATCTGCATGACGAGCTGGTCAGTTTCCTGGATTTTCTGTGATACGACACCGAATGAGCGGCTAGATTCGTTAGAAGCCGCAACAACCTCGTTAATCTGAGCCTTGATTTTGTTAAGCTGCTCGCCGATTGTCTTTGACTGAGCAGAAGATGTTTCAGAAAGTTTACGGATTTCATCAGCAACGACTGCGAAGCCTTTACCTGCTTCACCAGCATGTGCAGCCTCGATTGCGGCGTTCATAGCGAGCAAGTTTGTCTGCTCTGCGATGCTTGAAATTGCCGTGTTTGCATCCTGAAGCATTTCGCTCTGGGTTTCAATCTGCAAGATACGCTCGTTGACATCATTCTGCATTTTGAAGCCTGTATTTGCATTGCTCTGGAGCTCTTCGAATGAAGAAGCCATTTTTTCGACGGAATTGTTTACGGAAGAAATGTTGCCAATCATCTGCTCGACAGCCGCACTAGCCTGGCTTACGCCCGAAGACTGATGCTCAATCATCTGATTCAAAGAATCGATGTTTGCTGAAATCTCGTCAACCGCACCTGCTGTCTGCTGAACGCTGTTGCTCTGATTGGTAATCTGATTGGAAATACTGTCAATATTAGCGATAATCTGGGTGATTGCGCTTGCTGTATCGTGAGTGCTGGCAGTCATGCTTTCGCCAGAACTTGCAAGTTCATCCTTAGATTTCTTAGTTTCGCCGATAATCTGCTGGAGTTTGTCACAGAATGCGTTGAAATTGATAACCAGAGCACCAATTTCATCGAGAACACGCAATGTGACTCGCTTCGTCAAATCAGCCTCGCCAGTTGCCATTTCTTTGAGCTGCTTGGTGACATTTGAGATTCGCCACATGAGCCAGCGGATGAAGAGATAGCTGAGGAACATAAGAACGACTGCGATGCCTAATGCAATTGGAGCAACGATTTTAATTGTTGTGTTTCTGATTGCGGCAATATCTGAAAGGCTTTTTGCGATAAAAAGCATGCCTGTAACCTGACCGTTAGCATTTTTGAGCGGCGCATAGATTGAGAAATATTCGGAACCTTTGATCTGGTTTTCGCCTGTGTATGTCTGGCCCTGGTCCAAAACTTTTTCTGAAATCACCGGGTTACCAAGTGTTGTGCCTGTAACGCCTTCCAGAGACGAATCAATTCGTAAATCTCCCTTGAAAATCGTACATTCAACATCGTAAGCTGTGGTCATGAGCTCGACAAAGTCACCTTCAGCTAAATCATAAGCAAATACTACCGTACCAATGACTTGAGCGTCCTTTTTAATCGGGTAAGCATAAGCGGCACAGAACTGGGCATCGCCAAGAGTTTCAAAAGCATGGCCTGGATTTCCATTAATTGCACGATTTATAGCAAAATTTGCGTTGAGTGCTTTGCCTTTGCTCGGGCCACGGTCAGAACCAACGAGTACATTTCCCTTGGCATCTGTGAAAGCCATGAAGCTAAAGTCAAGTTCGCCAGAATAATAATTGATAATTGTTTTAAGTGTATCAATGTCATCGTCAATAATTGCATCACGAACATCATGGCGGTCTGCAGTAGTTGCGGCATATCCCTTGAGAGTGACAATCCAGTCGTCCATTATCCGAAGAGCACCGTCTGCGGAATGAACAAGTTGTTCCTCTGTTGCCTTGACCTGCTTTTTGTCAAAGACTGTAAGACTGATTGCAGCGACGGCAACCGAACTGAAAACGATTACAGCTCCAATCAGTGCGATAAGTTTTGTTTGAATTTGAATGTCTTTTGCATTCGGGTCTACTGGCCTGTTATTCTCGATTTTTCCTGCCATAAAGAATTCTCCTGAGAAGTAAATACTTTTATTATATTATCGCCCGAAAAGTGGAAATTGTAAACTGAAAAATAAATTGAAGTAAAATGGAATAAAAATAAAAAACAGAAGATTAAAAAAAATGAGGGGGAAAGCCTTCCCCCTGTGCCGCACTTTGTTGCGCCACACCCCCATCTGCGGGAGTGCCCGCAACGCCCCCAAATGATTTGTTAGTTCTTTGGGAATTTTGCCTTGAACTCTTCCAAAACTTTGTCTGGAGAGCCTTTTGCGTCGATGTCTACGAGATTTCCTTTGCCTTTGTAGAAGTCGATGAGCGGTGCTGTTGATTCGCGGTAAACTTCAAGACGATGTTTGATTGACTCAGGCTTGTCGTCGTCGCGTGTGTACAATTCGCCACCACATTTGTCGCATTTGCCTTCTGTTTTTGGCTTGTTGTTTACGACATGGTACATCTGGCCGCAATCTTTACAGCAGATTCGGCCGCCAAGTCGCTCAACTACGGCGTTGTCTTCAATGTCGAAGTTTACAGCTGCATCGATTTTTGCGAATGTAGCCAAAGCTTCTGCCTGTGGGATTGTGCGTGGAAATCCGTCGAGGATGTAGCCGTTCTTTGTGTCATCTTTTGAAAGTCGGTCTTTTACAAGTCCGATTGTGATTTCATCACTTACGAGACCGCCCGCATCAATGATAGCCTTTGCCTTTTTGCCAAGCTCAGTGCCGTTCTTGATGTTCTCGCGGAAAATGTCACCTGTTGAGATGTGTGGAATTGAGTATGCAACTGCAACTTCCTTTGCGAGAGTTCCTTTTCCAGCTCCCGGTGGTCCCAAGAAAATAAAATTCATGATTTTCTCCTGTTATCAACGATTTTAATTTGTTAAATATTTTAGCACAGTTTATTTGATAAGAAAATAGAAGAATTTTCAATTTTCTGTTTTTGGATTATTTTCCCAATTCCCCGCATTGCTCAAATATTTTCAAAGCTATTTTTTGTTTATTTAACGATAATGATTCTAAAGTATGTATAACCCTATGATATTTCTTATATAACTCTAACTGTTTACTTTCATTTTGTGAGTAATTATCTTCATTGTCTTGTGATTGTGGTATTTCCAGTAAATATTCTAAAGAGACCCCTAAAACTTTTGAAATACGAAGTGCGTCAATCGCATATGGATTTGAATTGCGCTCTATGGCACGGTTTATTGTAGCAACAGGAACATCAATTTTATAAGCAAGTTCTTTTCGTGAGATATTTTGAAAATCCAATTCGTAGCAAACTTTTTTCCAAAATGACATAACTGACAATAGAATAGAAACTTTTGTCGCATACTTCACTATTCTTGTAACTAATGTTACTATAAATAATCAATGCGACAGATGTTTCATTAATACGAAAATTGAAATATTATCGCAAAAGGAGGAATCTTTTATGGAGCAAAAAGAAGTGGTTGAACTTATTGCTAAACTACGCGATATGGACAAGACTAACGAATTTGAAGGTAAATTTTCTATATTCGAGAATTTATTCAAGACTGAAAATGGAAAAATTCGCGAATTGATAATGAGAGACTTCAATAGGCTTGCAAAAGAAATTGCTGATGAACTTGAAAAAATGAAAGAAGGTTGTTAGGAGATTCCATATGAAGAACTTAAAAAATTTTTTGTGTTGCTTTGTGATTGCATTACCAGCTGTTTTGCTGTCGGCTTGTGTTACATCGATGTTTGGAAAAACAGGTCAGAAGATATATCAAGACAGGCCAAATAATCTTTCTAAGTCAGAATATTGCGATTATAAAATCGAAAAGTTTAAATTTCCAGACGGTAAAATTGCCGATGTCTATATGTTTGAAAATCTCCAAGACCAAGCTCTTTGGCTGAATCTACAAAAAAATGCTCTGATTGAAGACGGTGCGACTATCGGTGATACCCATGTCGGAAGAAAATATTATAAAGATCAAATTGCTTATTGGACAGAAAAAAAGAACCAGGATGCGATTGACCGATATAATTGGAGATTAAATGTACGAGGTCCGATGACTCCATTTTATTCACAGTACACGAAATTATTGTCGCAGTATGGCGGTCAAAAAGAATTGCTCAAACTCGTAGAAGAACAAAAAGAACTTTTGGAAGATTGTAAAATGAACTTGAAATAGTAAAAATAAAAACACCCATACAAATGGAAATTTGTTAATATGTTTTTCACCACAAAAACCAAAATTAACAAAGGAGAACCATAAGTATGGGCTTAAATCATGTTACTTT
>NZ_JAFRNB010000062.1 GCF_017430385.1 Treponema sp. | reverse complement strand
TATGACTCACCAGTGTTTGATTGAAGAGTCTATTCTTGGTTGGGAAGAGCTTGAAGTTGAGGTTGTACGCGACTCTAAGAATCAGATGGTTGCAATCTGTACTATCGAAAATATTGATGCGGTTGGCGTTCACACTGGTGACTCTTTCTGTGCCGCTCCTTTTATGACGATTGACAAGGATTTGGAAAAACGCCTGCAGGAAATGGCATTTAAGATTGTTGAGAACATCGGTGTAATCGGTGGTACTAACGTTCAGTTCGCTCATAATCCTAAGACAGGCCGTGTTGTTATTATTGAGATTAACCCAAGAACTTCACGTTCATCTGCCCTTGCTTCTAAGGCAACAGGTTTCCCTATCGCTCTTGTTTCTGCAAAACTTGCCAGCGGTTTGACTCTGGACGAAATTCCTTACTGGCGTGATGGCACTCTTGAAAAATATACTTTGGGCGGCGCTCCTGATGGAGACTACGTTGTTCTTAAGTTTGCACGCTGGGCATTTGAAAAGTTCCGCGGTACAAAGGATGAACTTGGAACTTCTATGAAGGCCGTTGGTGAAGTTATGGCCATCGGTAAGAACTTTAAGGAAACTTTCCAGAAGGCTATCCGTGGTTTGGAAAACGGCCGCTCAGGTCTTGGTTTTGCAAAAGACTTTAATAAGAAGACTGCTGATGAACTTTGCGAAATGCTTAAGGTTCAGTCTAGCGAGCGCTACTTCCAGCTTTACGAAGCAATCCGTAAGGGTGTTCCTCTGGCCAAGCTTTCTGAAATCACATACGTTAAAGAGTTCTTCCTCCAGCAGATGAAAGAGCTTGTTGATTTGGAAGAGGAAATGCTTAAGAACCCTGGACGCGTTCCAGAAGACAAGCTTCTTATTCAGGCTAAGAAAGACGGCTTCAGCGACAAGTACCTTTCAAAGATTTTGAAGGTTGCTGAAAAAGATATCCGCAAGCGCCGCAACGAGCTTGGTATTAAAGAAGCCTGGCTCCGCGTTCCGGTTTCCGGTGTTGAAAATGCCTGCTACTACTACTCAACTTACAATGCAGAAAAAGATACTTCTGTTGCAACAGACAACAAGAAGAAGATTATGATTTTGGGTGGTGGCCCTAACAGAATTGGTCAGGGAATTGAGTTTGACTACTGCTGCTGTCATGCGGCTATGCAGTTGAAGGAACTCGGCTACGAAACAATCATCGTAAACTGCAACCCGGAAACTGTTTCTACAGACTATGATACTTCTGATAAACTCTACTTTGAACCAGTTACAACTGAGGATGTTCTTCAGATTTATGAAAAGGAAAAGCCTTACGGAGTTATTGTTCAGTTTGGTGGACAGACTCCATTGAACATTGCCCGTGAACTTCAGGAAAACGGTGTGAACATTCTGGGAACTTCAATCGACTCAATCGACATCGCCGAAGACCGCGACCTCTTCCGCCACATGATGGAAAAACTGGAAATCCCAATGCCAGAAAGCGGAATGGCAATTGACTTTGACGAGGCTAAGGCTTGCGCCGACAAGATTGGCTATCCGATTATGATTCGTCCTTCTTTCGTTCTTGGCGGACGCGGAATGGAAGTAATTTATGATGAAGCTACTTTGAAGGAATACGTTGAAAAGGCAGTTGGCGTTACTCCAGACCGCCCACTTTTGATTGACCGCTTCCTTAAAAATGCTCTTGAGTGTGAAGCTGACGCTCTGGCTGACTCAACTCACGTTTACATTCCGGCTGTTATGGAGCACGTTGAGCTTGCTGGTATTCACTCTGGTGACTCAGCTTGTGTAATTCCTCCAGTTTCAATTCCGGCTGACAACCTTGCAACAATCAAAGAATATACAAAGAAGATTGCAGAGTCATTGCACGTTTGCGGTTTGATGAACATGCAGTACGCAATCGAAAACGGAAAGGTTTATGTAATCGAAGCTAACCCTCGTGCATCTCGTACAGTTCCACTTGTATCAAAAGTTTGTGATACACAGATGGCAAGATTGGCAACCCGCATGATGCTTGGTGAATCTCTCGAATCACTAGGCCTCAAAGATAAGAAGATTCCTTACTACGGAGCAAAAGAAGCAGTATTGCCATGGGCACGCTTCCCTGGAGTTGACCCAATCCTTGGACCTGAAATGCGTTCTACTGGTGAAGTTCTTGGCTTGGCTGAAAACTTCCCACTAGCATTCTACAAGTCACAGGAAGCTGCAGGTTCAGAACTTCCACACGCACCGGCTGCCTGGGAAAACAAGAAGGTTCTTATCAGCTTGAGCAACAAGGAAGGTCAGAAAGATCAGGTTCTCGAAATCGGAAAGACTTTGAAGAATCTGGGCTTTACACTGGTTGGAACACAGGGCACAGCAGATTTCTACAACGCAAACGGAATCAAGTGCGACGTTGTGAACAAGATTGGAGCCGGTCGCCCGGACGTAGTGGACTTAATTATGAACAAGGAAGTTTGTTTGGTAATCAACACTCCAAAAGCAAAGCGCAACTACGCTGAGGACAGGAAGACGATTCGCAAGGCTTGCCTTAAGTACAAGGTAAGCTACATCACTACAATTGCCGGTGCACTTGCTGCGGTTAAGGGCATTGAGTCAGTTAAGAACGGCAACGGTGGCGAAGGCGGAGTTAAGTCTCTGCAGGAATATCACAGCTTGATAAAATAACGCAGTGGTTGAGCTTGTCGAAACCACGAACAATAAAGCCAATCTGATTAATTTCGGATTGGCTTTATTGTTCGTTTTCATGATTTTACCATTCAAAAACAGAGCATTCATTCCGTATTTTTAACCAATTTCTATACGCTGCAACAACAATTTTTACATATTCATCTTTGTTCATAACATATGAAGGATGATAAGGATTTATAAAAAGTTTGTTTAGAAAGCAGAAACAAGAATTATTTTTCATAGAAGTCGAATTATCAGAGAATGAATTTAGGCAGATTCGTCTGCCCTGTCTAAAAGACATCTCATTAGATTTTATTAAATTAAGCGTATTTCCACCGATTATGACGTCAGGATTTATTCTTTTTATTTGTTCAATAAATATATTTCGGTTTTCTTGAACTTTTAAATAGTCATAGAATTTTTCATTTACTTTTGCATTTCCTGCTGTTTTTTTCAAGTTGATAATAGCAATTCGTTCCAAAGCCGATGCTAATTCCAAATCATTACACGGTTCTCGTTCATTCAAAATTTGGAAGCAGATTTGGGCTATCGGCTCCCAAGTGTGCCGTTTATTTCCTTTTTGTTTTTTGCCATCAAACGGATTTGAATCTTTATACGATTTATATCCCCACCAATCCTTTGGACTAAATTTTCCGTTTGTTTCTCTCAGAATCCATAAGATTTTTGGTGATGAAGATTTGAACAAAGAGGGATTCATTATTCCATCCTCATATTTATCATTAGAGTAATTTCCAAATGCATCTAAGTGTTCAATATCATTATTAGGTAAATCTTCGGGCATTGTCAGTTTCCTTTTTGTAAAATTTTGACAGATTTATTTAAAATCTCACAGAGCTTTTCTGAATCTTGCCCAATCGGCGAAGTTATGCTGATACAAGAATCGTTTATTAAGATGTAGAATACTCCAAGTTTTTTCTTGAAACTGATTTTGTTTATATCAAAAACAGAAATGCTTATATTTTTACTGAAACTATTGCCATCTGTAAAATACAACTTTTTATCTGTAAGCACGAAACCTGTTTTAAAAGATTTTTTTAATGTATCGTCATAACCAAAAAGAATTTTCTCGTCAGAACTTATATTGAACGATTCAGTTGCTTTTTTGATTTCAGATTCATTTGATTGTGCAAAAATAGTCTGTTCGGCAGTGTCAGAATCAAATTCCTGTTCGATATAACTAGCGTAGAGTTCCGAAATCATTTCTTCAACAGTTTTATCAGAATCGTCTTCAATAGATGCGTTTTCTGATTTTGCATACATAATTTTTTTAACAAGCGCAAAATTGTTCCGAGCGGCTTCTTCCATTGCTTTCTTTGCTTTGTTCTTTTTAGAAAGTCCTATAATCAAAAGTATAATGCCGAGTGGCAAAAGAGAAACGCTGATAATCAAAATAACGCCTACGATAATCAATCCGTTTTTCGGTTCATCGGCGGATTGAAAATCGAGAGCGGCGATTTTTTCCAATTTTGTCTTGTTAGTTTCATTTACTTTATATTCGATGGAAGCCAAATAATCTTTGATTTTATTTTCATCGTTTTCATAAAAAGTTGTATTTTTTATGAGTGACTTAACCTGCTTAAAAACAGTATCATATTCTTGTCTTAGTTCTCTTTTCTGTTGTTCTTCTCGTTCTTCCTTTTCTCTTTTTTGTCGGACAAATTCCCAAAATGCACTTTCATATTCACGAAGTTTGTCTTTAAAATGCTCGTAGGCTTCTTCGTCACCGTCATCCGCAATAGATGAATTCAAATCATCCCTTATTTTGTCAGAATCAGACATTCCGTATCGTTCTATTTTCTCAAGAAGTTCATCAATTTCTTCTTCTTGACCTGCCTTTGAACGCAAAAATTTTTCTTCCCACTCCTTGCCCTTGTCAGATTCCAAGAACATATCAAGGCAGTTTGTGTGGAATAATTTCCCGTGTTTCTCCACATATTTTTGATTTGCCGTGATTGAGCGTCCGCAACCAACGCATTTGTTCATCCCTGCCATTTTCTGCTTTCTCCTATTTCCCGATTGTCAAATTTTTAACCCATCGGTGCGGACCGCCCGTTTTGCTCCGTGAACATCTGCCTGGCATTGGTCTTCCCGTGCTTGCCGTTCTTGTCTGCTTTTGACCGCATTTTGTACACATCCATTGAATTGATTTCATATTATGCTCCTTTTCCGTATTGTCATTT
>NZ_JAFRNB010000061.1 GCF_017430385.1 Treponema sp. | reverse complement strand
GGCTAAAGAAAGTGAGTTTTCCTGTTGCAAAAGATTTTTCGAATGCTTCTTTGTTAGAATAGCCCATCATCAAAACCTCGCCACTTGGTGACTGAGCGATTACAGGAATCATGCCATCAACTTTTTCAAAATTGAGACAGCCGATGAAAGCGTCTTTGAGATTGACCTTGCCAGTGTACAAAGCCATTCCGAGCTGAACGTCACAGCCAAGTTTTTCAAGCTCAACAATCTGCTCCAGAGTATTTACGCCGCCAGCAACAACGACACGGCAGCTTACAGCCTCTCGCAAAGCCTTGCAAGCTTCCATGTCAGTTCCCTGCATACAGCCTTCTTTTTCGACACAAGTGAACAAAAGCTCTGAACAGTATTTTTCGGCCTGTTTTGCGCCCTCAATCAAAGGAATATCGACAGTCTCAGTCCAGCCTTTTACGGCGATTTTGCCCTGAATTGAATCAACAGAAATAATCACGCGCTGTTTACCGATTTTTTCGCAAAGTTCCTTCAAAAATTCTTCGTTAAGAACAGATTCGCCGGCCTTTGGAGAAGGATTCCATGCAGCCGAACCGATGATGACCTTCTCAGCTCCCAAAGAAATAAGCTCGCGGGCTTTTTTGACATCGCGGATGCCGCCACCAACGCGGACATTTCCTTTTCGCAAAAGAGATTTGAGAAGCGGCGTGTTTTTCGTGTTGCCTTTTTCGTCAGTGTTACGAAGTGCCTGGTCAAGGTCGATGATTGCAACTTCGCCATATTTATTAAAATCAGAAATCAAAGAATCAGCGTCATCACGCTTTAAAACCAAATCCTTTCCATTTTTAAGCTGGACGACCGAACCGTCCTTCATGTCGATTGAAGCTATTACCATAAATAAAATTATATCAAAAATCAGAATCATACACAATTAAGAGAAAGCAAGTTTAAACTATGTCGGAATTGTCAAAAAAATTGAATGTTTTTTATTTTACCGAGGAATTATACTTTCAATACAAGGATTTAAAACATACATTTGGAGGATTTTTATGAAAAAAATCATTGCTGTCTTGGCAGCTGCATTTATGTTCGGAGTTTCTGCTTTTGCAGAAGGCTATATCAACGCAAACGATATTCCGGTTGGTGAAATCAAAGCTGATGCGCCGCAGGAAGACGGATTCGTAATCCACGGGCTCGCATCAAAAAGCGTCAAAATTGAAAAGAATGCAACAAAATTCGCAGGCGAAAAATTCACACAGCGATTCAAAATGGGTGGTTCACGCCTTGAAGGTGAGACAGAGCCAAAAGTAAAGATTTCTTTCCCTGCAAAAAAAGGTGAGACAATCAGCGTATACGGAAAAAGCTCAAACAAAAAAGATGACCGCGTTGCAGAAATCTATGACGCACAGGGAAATGTACTTGCATCACTTCCAATGTATGCTGACGGAACAGCAAAAACAGCTGCACAGACATTCGTAGCTCCAGCAGACGGAACTTATGCACTCGGCTCAAAAGGAAGCACAATCTACATCTACAAGATTGAAGTAACCAAATAATTGATTCCTGACTGAATTTTTCTAAAAATCCACGGGAATTAAAAAGGCAGACCGGTCAGTGTCTGCCTTTTTTATGATATAATCTATCTAACTTTATAGAAGGAGTTTAGGAACGATGAAAAAATCTATCTTAAATCTTTTGTGTGCAAGTGCAATCGCAATTTTTGCCACGGCAAATGCCTTTGCGGACAGAGCTGCCTGGTCAGATGTAGCGGCTCCATCAATCACAAAAGTTGAACAGACCGGCCCCAACGAAATCACAGTATCTTTCAACAGTATCACGGGCAACAATGGTGCTGACGGCGGCGAAGTCGCAATGACATCTGATGTCGGAGCTTCAAAAAAGAATATGTACGGAAAAACCAGAAAAGAAGCAAAAGAATCTTCTTTTACGCTGAAAACTTCCGGAACATATAAATTTGTTGTATATGCAGAGCGCGAAGGTGAATCATCAAAACATGAATCTGCACCTGCAACATTCAAATACACACTTCCACTGGTTAAGTCAATTCTTTCTGCCAGAAACCTCGGTGAGGGCAAAATCAAGGTTGACTGGACGGAAGTTCCAGAAGCAGACGGCTACATCCTTTCATACACAGATGCTAGCGGCAAAAAAGTCTCGCTTCCAAAATCAACAGAACTTACCGCGGAAGTCACACTCCCAGTCGGCACAGTCACAACTTTTGTCGTAACGGCAACCCGCGGCTCAGAAAAGCTCAATTCAGATTCCCTCAAAAAAACAACGAGCAAAATCGAGGAACGAGTTTGGGATTTCGCAGAATTCGGAACATCAACAAATCCTGACAGAAACACTTTCGAGATTCTTGATTCTGACAACCTCAAAGTAAAACTCAATTCTTGCACATTCGATCCAAAAACAGGCACAATCGCCAACAAGGGCGGAAAATTCGAAACTTTCTTTGATGGAATTTCTTTCTATTATACAAAACTCAATCCAAAAACAGAGAACTTTGAGCTTACCGCAACTGTAACGGTTGATTATCACAACCCATCTGCCGATGGACAGGAAGGTTTCGGTCTGCTCGCAATCGACAGACTTTGGACAAGCGGCGAATCTATGACAATCGCTTACAACAACTCGGCTGGCGTTATCTCAAGAAAATACACCGCCCATGTTGACGGCGTAAAAAAAGAAATCAAAGACGGACTCGGCTCACGATTCGTCACAGGAATCACAGATTCAATCATCGAGGCCGGCGATTCTGAAATCTCACAGAAAGCATCAAGTGTCAGCAAGGCATTCAGCTATGACCAGGCATCAGATGCAATCAAAACTGGCGACAAATACCGGATTACGCTCAAAAAAGACAATACTGGCTACCACGCAATCTACAAACGCGCAATTGCTTCGGAAGATTCAGTCGAAGAATTCATCCTGTACGACAGCGAGAACAAAAAGCTCACTCAGCTCGACAAAGACAATATTTATGTAGGTTTTGCCGTAGCACGAGGATGTAACGCAACTTTCAGCGATGTTGATTTCAAAGTCACTGACCCGGCAAAAGATCCACCACCAACAGAAGAGCCTCCAGAGCTTATTCCGCTCACAACACTCATCGACTGTCCTCAAACATGGTACAACACAAGCTATCCTTTCGTATTCACATCTAACGCAAAGGGTACAATCACAGTTAAAGACAACGACGGAAAAGTTCTCCTCAACGAAGGAAAAGTCGAGGCAAATGTTGATTTCAAACAGACTCTCAAAATCAAGAACGGAATCAACGACCTTCTCGTAACTTTCGCTCCAGAAAACGGATGGGAACCAGCTCCAAAATCAGTAATCGCACAGTTCAACAAGACTTTGGGCGAATACGAAAAGAATTACAGTCCTGTAACATACACTCACAGCATCATCGCAAAGGCAATCAAGGGAAGCAAGATTTATGTTACTCAGGACGGCGATGTATTCGGCGATGGAAGCAAATCTTCTCCAGTCGATTTGGAATCAGCAATCCTCTATTCTAAACCTGGCCAGACAATTCTCCTTGCAGGCGGAAAATATCATCCGACAAAATCTCTGTGGATTGAGCGAGGAAACGACGGAACTGCTTCTAAACGAAAAGTTCTCAAATCAGAAGACCCGAACAACCGTGCTGTAATTGACTTCAATGGCTCAAAAGCAGCAGTTTCTGCATTCAACATCTACGGTAACTACTGGACAATTGAAAACATCGATGTTACAGGCGCACCAGATGACTGCAAAGGCATTCAGGTTGCAGGAAGCTACAATCAGCTGATTATGGTTGACGCTTACTTGAACGGCGACACAGGTATTCAGATTTCAGGCCGTGCTTCAGAAGCTCCAGAAAAATGGCCACACGACAACTTGATTTACGGCTGTGAATCATTCGGAAACGCTGACCCGGCACAGAACAATGCCGACGGTTTTGCATGTAAACTCACAGCAGGCGAAGGCAACATCTTCCGAAACTGCGTTGCTCACCACAATGTTGACGACGGATGGGATTTGTACGCAAAGATTGAGACTGGCCCGATTGGAGCAGTCCTCATCGACAACTGTATCGCTTACAACAACGGCCGAAAGATTGACAACAGCGGTAAGGGTGACGGAAACGGATTCAAGCTCGGTGGAGACGGAATTGCGGTCAAACACCTCATCAAGAATTCTGTTGCATTCAACAACGACTTGAACGGAATCACGACAAACTCTAACCCGGCCCTCATTGTTGATGCTTGTTCGCTCTACGGAAACAAGGACACAAACCTCAACTTCTACGGAAAAGGTGATGCAGACAAATATCCTCGAACAGTCAAGGCAACAAATGTACTTTCTATTGAAGGTTCTGGCCGTGACAAATTCGACGAATCAAAAGACCCAACTTTGAAAGCCCGCCTCGACTCAGATAACAACTTCTTCTTCGGAGGAGCTGAATCTGTCAACAAGAGCGGCGCAAAACTCGGAAAAGAAGCCTTTGTTAATGTCGATTTCAAGGACATCGCAAAAGGCCTTAAAGAAGACGGAAAAACATTCAATCGACTTCCACGAGATAAAAACGGCGTATTCCAGCTCGGAGATTTGTTCAAGCTCACTGACAAAGTTCCAGCAGGAATCGGCGCAAATTACAACGGCACAAGCTTCAAGATTTCAAAAGGCTCAACAAGCAAACTGCCACTCGTAATCGCAATCATTGTTGCAATCGCAGGATGTGCAGTCCTTTTTGTAACAAAAAAGCGAAAATAAATCCTAACTGATGTGATTTTTGCCCCGTGTTTTTAAGCGCGGGGCTTTTCTTTTTATGGCAAACCCTTTAAAATCCCCTCATGCGTCAAATCTGCTATAAATGTCTTCGTCCGACAGAAAGCTGTCTCTGCAAATTCGTTCCGCCGTTTGACTGCGGCGTGAAATTCGTGTTTCTCATGCATCCAAAAGAAGCAAAACGCAACAGAACGGGAACAGGCCGCGTTGCTCATGCCGGGCTTATTGATTCAGAAATTTTAATTGGAATTGATTTCACTAAAAACGCCAGGCTTTGCGAGCTTCTGGCAGATGAGCGGTATTATCCGGTGCTTCTTTATCCGGGAGATGATGCCTGGAACGCCCACAAAGAAGGATTTAAGGCCGAAATTGGCGGCAAGAAATTGCTCGCAATCATAATTGATTCAACATGGTTCTGCTCAAAAAAAATGCTCAAGCTCAGCACGAACATCATGGCACTGCCAAAACTGAGCTTTGCACGCGCATATAAATCAATCTACACTTTCAAAAAAGAGCCGAGCGAAGAATGTGTCTCAACGATTGAAACCTGCTACTATCTGATAAAAGAACTCCAGGAATCTGAAATCGTGGACAAAAGCGTAAATCCAGAATGTCTGATGAACGCGTTCAAAGAACTCATAAAATTCCAGCTTCAAAAAGAAAATGACAGAATCGACGGCAAACTCCCAAACTCCCACGCCACGGATTTTAAATATACGACTAAGAAAATTATACCAGAATTTTAAATCGCTACTGAATTTTTAACTGCTGATGAATGCAAAAACAAGCGTAGGTGGGGTTGTGGCACGAATCCACTTTGTGCGTACGAGCGAAGCGAGTCAGACACCTTATACGCACAACCTAGTGAGCGTCAAGAAAACTTGCGAGGCAAGTTTTTAGCGAATCTCCGTAGCAGCTGTGCTGCGAAGGTGGATTCCAATGCCTCGTTCCCGCCGAGAGCTTGTTTTTGTGTTTATCCAATAATTGTATTAATTTAAAGGCAATTTTCCTTTTGGCTCAAATTCTCCTGCCAGAGCCGCGAACAACGCCTGATATGTGAAATGCGAATAGCTGTAGCCGAGAAGAATCGTGTCCGCGAACTCAAATCCACTCATAACCGGGATTGGCGAGAGCGCCGAAAGAATTATGACTCGTTTTCCGCAATTTTTGAGCCTTTTTGCAATCTCTGCGCCCTCTTCATTCGGAACATAGAAAATAATCGTATCGTAATTGTTGGCCATGTACGAAAGTTGATTTCCGTTCCAGTCGATTCCAACCGGCCCCAGCCCGTCAAAATTGATTTTGTAACTGTCAGCCTCTGCATAGCGTTTTTTTGCTTCGGTGAAGAAATCAGACTCTCCGCGGGCAGAATCACTCGGTCCTACGATAAGAATTTTTTCGCCGCTGTTTTTGTATGGAAGAGTTCCGCGCTTGTAAGCCGTAATTGACCGACATGCCTGAGAAAGGAAGAATTTCTGCCCTTCCCTGTCAGGAACAAGCTCCTTTAAGCGGGAAATTTCTGGATAAAGAGGAGCCGCATTTCCGCTCTTAAAATAGTCGAGTTTTGAAAGCACGACCCTTCTTGCTGCCGTAGTGACAATCTCGCGGAACTTCGGATTAGTCTTGATATTTGAAAGATTCATCGTCCAGAGGCGTTCGTCAAGCTCAGCCGTGCGCGAACTCAAAATAATGTCGTTTCCAGCCTCTATCGCGCGCTTGAATGCCTCGGAACTGCTGCCAGCATAGCCCCATGCGCCAGTCATCATCATGTCGTCAGTAATAATCAGGCCTTTGAAGCCAAGTTTTTCACGGAGAATGTCATGGAGCCACGGGCGTGAAAGCGAAACAGGATCCTGCTCAATCCGCGGATAAAGAAGATGGCCGCTCATGATTGCAGGAACATTCTGCGCAATCAGATATTTGTATGGAACCAGCTCGCGTTTTTCGGCCTGCTCCCAGTCAATGTAAACGCCCGGCAATTTTATGTGCGAGTCGGAGCTAGTGTCGCCATGCCCCGGAAAATGTTTGGCCGTAGGAATCACACCGGCCGCAATCGAGCCTGCGACAAAAGCCGAGCCGAGCTGCCCGACAAATTCAGCATCTTCGCCAAACGAGCGGACATTTATGACCGAAGAATCACGGTTCGTGTACAAATCAACTGTTGGCGCGAAATTCATGTTGATTCCGAGAGCCTTGATTTCACGGGAAAGATAATATGCGCTGTAATATGCGTCAACAGGATATTGAGAAGCCCCGATTGCCATGTTGCCCGGAGTTTCCGTGGTGTCGCCCTTTACATGCCTGATCCAGCCGCCTTCCTGGTCAGTCGCAACGAAAAGCGGAATCTGAAAACGCCGTCCCTGAGCTTCCTGCTGCAGCATAAAAATTGCCTTTGCGACCTTTTCAGTGTTGTCCGTGTTCCAGCCAAAAACCTTTACGCTTCCCAAGCCACGGTCACAAACCCACTGATTCAAAAGTGCGCTTGGTTCCTCGCCTGCCCAGCCGAACATAAAAATCTGGGCAAGCATTTCCTCGTCGGTCATTTTTGAGATTAAAAAATCCGCAAGTTCCTCGTTCGGGTAATCGCTCCAAAAGTTT
>NZ_JAFRNB010000060.1 GCF_017430385.1 Treponema sp. | reverse complement strand
GAATTCAGGATCTGCTTGAGGATTTTGACGTACTAGACGCAAAATCAAGACAGGTACTCGCAAATCTGGCAACAAGTTTTGCGAGCGTGAGCATTGACTCATCCATAACTGGCTTCAAAGAATTCGGAAAGGCTCTGGGAGAGGGAAAGGATGCGGCGGACTCCTTGCAGGCAGCTCTTGCGGCAATGGCTCAACAAATCCTTAATCAGCTTCCGACGATGTTCCTTCAGGCGGGCTTACAGCTCATTGCCCAGGGACAGTGGCCTCTGGGACTCGGTTTCATTGCGGCTGCAGGAAGCTCTGCGATTATCGCGGGATATATTGACGGCAAGACCTCTTCCGCAAAGGAAGAGACCAAGACGAATGCTCTCGGCGGAGTGTACGGAGACAACGGCTATTCAGCTTTCGCAAAGGGCGGAACTTTCACTAATGCGATTTTCTCAAGCCCGACATTCTTCAAGTTCGCCAAAGGCAGCGGATTCGGAACCGGACTTATGGGAGAAGCAGGCCCGGAAGCCGTGATGCCGCTCACTCGTGGTGCTGACGGTTCTCTTGGTGTAACTGCAAGCGGGCTTGGCTCAAATATCGAAGTGAACATTCCTATTACGGTCTATTCTGACGAGCCGGTTGAGGTCAACGAGACGACGGATGAAAACGGCCAGAGGAAGATTGAGATGATGGTTGGCTCAATGATAAACAGACATCTTTCGGACGGTTCAGCTGACAGGGCTCTGAAAAGCCGTTACGGTCTGAAAGTTCAGGGGGTATAAATGACAAACATAAAATGGCCGGATTCACTTCCTCAGGTGCTGATACTTGACGGACTGAACGCAAAGAAACAAAACTCTGTTGTAAGGACTGAAATGGATGCGGGGCCGGCGAAACAGAGGCGGCGTTACACAGTCTCTCAGAAGGATTTCAAGGGAAGTATCGTAGTAACAGAAAGCCAACGGCGGATTCTTGAAGCTTTTTACGATTCTGTTCTTGGCGGTGGAGTTCTGAGGTTCGTAATGAAAGACCCGCAGACTTTGATGCCTGGAGAATTCCGGTTCAAGGAACATTACGATGAAGATTCACTTGACGGAAACTGGCGGATAACCATGACACTGGAGAAAATGAATGCCTAGAGAGAACCTTACAGAAAACGCAATTAATGCAATGACTGCCCCGGAAACAGCGGAAGTGCTGCTCAATCTGCTCACAATCAAATATGACGGGGAGCCAATTCTCCGCGTGGTGGACGACAAACAGCAAATCACATCCAACGGGAACATCTTCATTCCGTGCGGATTCACCGTAGTTCTGCCCGATCAGACGAGCGACGGCAACAAGACATGCAGACTTCAGATTGACAACGCCGACATCTCGATTTATAGGGAAATCAAATCAGCTGCCATAAACAGCATCAATCAGAAAAAGAAAATCACCTGCGATGTCGCAGTTATAATGGCGAGTGAACCGGACAACTACATTGAAGGTCCTCTCACATTCGCTCTCAGGAACATTAATGCAACGGTACAGAGCATAACCGGGGAACTCTACGACCTGTATATGAGCGACAGAAAATTCTCCGCGCTGACATACAATCCGGAGGACTTTCCGGGGATGTTCTTCTAGGACTTGCTTATGTATGATTGGGTAAAAAAGTATGTGGGGATTCCTTTTGTTTCCGGCGGTCGCGACGAAACAGGCTGCGACTGCTACGGACTTACGCGGCTAATCCTGACGAATGAATACGACTACGATCTTCCAATCCTCAACGGCGACTACACGAACGCACTGAACATAGCAGAGACAAAGAAGCTTTTTATGGAGAATGTGCCTCTGCTCTGCGGGGAGAAAATTGACGGCCCGGAAGAAAAGGCTGTTGTCCTCATGCGGATGGGTGGCAGGCTGTGCCACATCGGCTTGTATGCGGGTGACGGCTATATAATTCACTCTCGACACAAGGTCGGCGTAGTATGCGAAAGACTTTCTTCTCCAGCTCTCGCCGGTTGTGTCGAGGGGTGGTACCGTGTCGATTCAAGTTACAGCGTTTTTAAATCCGTTTTCGCAGAAAAAAAGTGAATTTCATTTTGAAGAAGCAATTTCAATTCAGGAAATTATAAAAAAATTTGATGCACTCCATGCCGTAAATACAGGCTGGCGCGTACTCATTGACGATGAGATTGTCACTGATTTTACACGCATCCCGGAAGACGGTCAGCATGTTTTTATAAAGCTTGTGCCGGAAGGGGACAATAAAAGCACTGGAACTGGAATGAAAGTCGGCGGTGCACTGGCTGTCGTTGGAGGAATTGCCGCAATCGCATTTTTGGGCTGGACCGGCATAGGCGGTGCTGCAGGAGCAGCTTTGATTGGTATCGGTATAGGTTGTTTTGCGGGCGGAACAGTGCTCTATAACCTCAATATCGAAGTTCCATCCTTATCACAAAACAAAAAACAGCAGGCTCCAGAGCAGGATCCTGCAATCCGAGGAAGCGAGAACCAGCTAAGGCCTTACGGTATGATTCCGACCCTGTTCGGAAAAAGACGGATTTACTCCGACCTTGCAGCAACAAGTTATACATGGGCTGAGGACGGTGCAATCTACCTTTACCAGCTTTTCTGTGCTGGACAGAAGGACATGGAAATTGACACAGGCTCAATCAAGATTGACGAGACTCTGATAACACAATACTCATCTACAGGCGACATCAACAAGATTCTTTCGGGACAAGACCCTCTTATTGACATGAGAATCCATCAGGACGGTACCATGCCGCTTCTTTACGACAAGTGCGTACATGAAGAGCAGATTAACGCAATACTGAAGCATGAAACCGAAGAAGGAATTGACGGCTCGGTAATCAGAACCACGCCGGAAGGAACGCAGGAAATCAATGTGGATTTGTTCTTTTTCAACGGACTTGGAAAATATAATAATAACGGAGGTCTTGAAACCACTTCGGTTGAAGTAGGAGCATGGTACAAAAGGAGTGATGAGCCTGACTCAGCTTACAAACTGCTGCGTAATCCTATTTCTGCACAAAACAAAACACAATTTTTTCATGTTTCCTTGCCTTGGGGAATACAAGTCACACGCTCCACGCTGTTTGCACGCATGGCTGACTGGAGCTACCTGTCTGGAGACAGGTTTGATGTGGATCCAGCTAAGGCACCGGAATATCAAGTTCAGATATTAAGCGTGTATGATCCGTGTCCATCAGCACGTTCGATAATTCCACCCGCGCAAATTGTTGATTTTTCCATAGGTTTTTCTGTATCTGGGAGCACAAATATAGTCATTGAAGGCGCTGAGTTGAAGACGAAACGCTACTCAATAACAAAACTAGGGCTTTCTCCAGCAAGCTACACAGTAAAAATATCGCGTCTCACGGCAGACGGTACGGACATGAATGTCATCGATGATGTGTATGTCGGATCAATCCGTGCGGCAAAGAATGTGAATCCGATACGACCAGAGCGTGCTGCCCAGCTCACACTAGTCGAACTTAAAATCAAGGCAAGCGCGAAACTGAACAATGTCGTTAAGAAGCTTAATTTCGTCGCTCAGTCAAAGCTTCCGTCATACTTAGGAGACGGAAGCGGCTCACCACGATGGAGCGACAGATTGTCCAGCAATCCGGCCAGCGCTGCAATATACGCCATGCAGGGCGGATTCGCCCAACAGCAACTCTCTGACGGCGAGATAGATTGGCCTATGTTCGAACGGCTTTATATATGGTGTGCGGCTAACGGCTACGAGTGTAACGCGTACCTCACTGAGCAAATCCCAATAAGCAGCCTTCTCTCATCAATCGCCTCGACTTGCCGTGCGGAGATTTTCAGGCTCAATGGCAAGATCACGGTCATTCAGGACATCACGCGAGACTCGTTCACTCAGCTTTTTACCCCGCGAAATTCTCATGGTTACTCAGAGCAAATTGCGCTTGCGACAATCCCCGATGCACTCAGTCTTTCATTCGTTGATAAGCAGAACGGTTATGCGGAGAATTTCACCAGAGTCTACAACACTCCAAACGGAAACTATGCTGGCGAGCCTCATACCACACAGGAAATTCAGTTGTGGGGTGTAACTGACTCCAAACAGGCACGGAAAATCGGGATGTATGATTACGCTGTCTCAAAACACAGGTTCATTATCCACAAATTCAGCTGCGACTTTGAATACCTCATGTGCTCTAAAGGGGATTGGATTAAATATGCCGGAGACATCGCGATTGCCGGAGTAACACAAGGAAGGATTACGGAACGGATTTTTGACGGTAATGGGCTTGTCGCAGGCTTTGAATGCGACGAGATTATTCCTATGGAAAGCGGAAAATCCTACGGAATGAGGGTACGGAAAGCAAACGGGGAGTCGGAACTTTTCTATCTCGTTAATACAGGTTCAAGCTCAAGGTCCGTGTATCTTCAAAACCCTATTATAGTTCAGAATATACCGCAAAACAACGAGTCAAAGGCGGGCGATCTTTTTACTTTCGGTGAGGTTTCGGGTGCGAATCTTAAAGATGCAATCGACCTGATAGTTACAGATATACAGTGCGGGGAGAACCTTTCAGCAGATTTGACATGCGTAGAGTACGCTCCTGAAATTTTCGGCGTGGACGACCCAAATTTCGTACTCCCAGAATTCGAGAACAACCTTTCAGAGAAGTCCTTTGTCATTGATATGGGGGATGTGAGCGAATGGCGAACATTTACGACTTACAACGACAGCAAAGAGAAGCCTTCGAGACCAGAGGGAGACGGAACGCAGGATGGCTGGCATTATGTGCAGACCGAGAATTCATTCTGGATTTCGACAAAAACCGCATCAACTGTGAGCGACGGTGTATGGTCAGAGCCGATGCCGTCTGGACAGCTCGCTTTTGAACGGCTCCTAAGCGGTGACACCGACATAGGAACACCTGACTCCGTGGCCGGGTTGACGGCCATCGCACGAGAAAAGGACATCCTCATTACATGGAATCCAGCTTCGGAGGACGGACTCAAAAATACGATAAAATACTACTCAGTTGAAATCAGTCGGGACGGCGGGGAACACTGGTCAAATGCCGCCGACACGAACAAAGATTCCTTGACATACCCGTTTGACCGAAACATCGTCGGTTACCCTGAATCAGATGAAGTCTCAACATGGTTCGTAAGGGCAAGGGCTGTAAATGTTTATGGAAACGCTTCGGAAACATGGTCAGTCACGGCAGTCAACACCTCATCGTACGGAACATGGATTCCTGCGGCATCCAATTTCACCATGAAGGAAGCCGATGAGGGGGGAATCAACCTCGCATGGAGCATTGCAAGAGGCACCGGCGGCAAGGAACTTTACGGCTCGACCACTTATAGAATCATCGTAAAGTACGAAGATGAAATCCGTGCGATCATCGAAACTGACTCCAGGGTGGCCGTATACAATTTTAACCGCAGTCTGGACCATTTTCCTGAGAAACCTGATGTCGCGGGGGCGGCCGTCACTCTAGACAAATTTAAGGTCTCGGTTGAGGCAATCAACGAGAGCGGAAATACGGCACTCGGTACAGACAAATTCATTGATTACGACAACTACAAGACTTGGATTCCAAGACAACTTGAGGGGGAATATGCCGTCAGGCAGAATGCCGCAAGACGGGCTGTTACTCTCCTTTTCCCGCCTCAGGGCGAGTCCATTTACGGTTCCGTTGTCTTTGGCATAACGATCAGCAGAAGAAACACGGACAAAGACGGCAATATGCAGATTTTTTACACACCGAATATCACGAAGGACTGCTACTCTGATATCAACTCGTATAAGGATACTTCGACAAACGCCGTTTTCTGTTCATCCAGTTTCAAGCAGAATCTTCCTCTAATCGGTCAAGACATGCGGACTATCCAGCTTGACAGGTACGATGTTGAGTGGCGGGATGGAGAGCCTGTCAAAGACTCAGCTGAAAATATTGAGCGTTATGCAATTTCTCGCGAATATTATGTGTACGATTCGGACGGAATCCAGTCGTTCAGAAGCGTTTACGGAGTTCATTCGGCCATAAATCTTGATTCGATTCTGGAGTCATTGGAAAACAATATGACCGTAACAGACTATACATGGACACGCGAAGGTGGCTCAGACAGCAACTACACCGTATGCCACATGACACTTTCTCTGATTCAGACACCAATGCCGGAAGACACAGAGTATATTTACAAGTGTTTCGCAAAAACATAAATTGCAATAACAACTTGAAACAACAAATTTGTTAAGCTGTTTTTCTATAAATTTTATCTAACTCAGCTTCAAATAGTTGAGCTGGAGTTTTATAACCCAATATTTTTCTAGGAAGATTGTTCATCCAGTCT
>NZ_JAFRNB010000059.1 GCF_017430385.1 Treponema sp. | reverse complement strand
TTTAGCGAGTCTCGTTCGAAGCTGTGCTTCGAGCGCGGAGAGAGGCAGCGGGCGGGAAATAAAAATTCCTCACAGAGCTAAGGAGAGCACAGAGAGTAAAAAGTCTGGGAAGCTATATTTCTCAGTCATGTAGTAAAAATAAACAAGTTTGAGGTATAAAACTTTGTATTTCAAAAAATGCTCTGTGAACTCTGTGTTCTCCGTGAGGAATTTAACTGAGGAGAAAATTATGAACGAAAACATGCTTGAAGTTAAAGATTTGAAAGTCGCTTACGGCTCAATTCTGGCCCTCAAGGGAATCAGTTTTGATGTCAAAAAAGGTGAAATTATCTCGTTGATTGGTGCAAATGGAGCCGGAAAGACGACAACCCTTCATTCAATCTCAAATCTTATTAAAAAACAAAGCGGAAGCGTCACATTCAAGGGCGAAGACATCACGAACACAAATCCTGACAAAATCGTAAAGGCGGGATTGATTCATGTTCCAGAAGGACGCCGCGTTTTTGCTAACCTCACAGTCAAAGAAAATCTTGAAATGGGCGCGTACTTGCGAAAGGACACGGCACAGATTAAAGCCGATTTGGAGCATGTCTACGAACTTTTCCCACGATTGCGCGAGAGGGTAAAGCAGCTTGCGGGAACCCTTTCTGGCGGTGAGCAGCAGATGCTTGCGATGGGGCGCGCCCTCATGTCAAAGCCGGAGTTGCTTCTTCTGGATGAGCCGAGTATGGGCTTGGCTCCAATCCTGGTCGATGAGATTTTTGACATCATTCAGAAAATCAACAAGGACGGAACGACAATTCTTCTGGTTGAGCAGAACGCATTCAAGGCGATGAGTATTGCAAACCGTGTTTATATTTTGGAAACTGGCGAAGTCGCATCTTCTGGCAATTCAGAAGAAATGATTCACGATGAGGCAGTCAAAAAAGCATATTTGGGTGGCTAAAGCGCTAGGGATTGGAGCACCGCCGCAGGCGTACCGCTTGCGGTATGGAGCGATAGCGGAAGTGCGGAAAGCCCGATGGCGAAGCCGTAGCGCCCAAATGCTAAAAATCTCCGCTTCCGAAACTTGCAATCAGCTCCTTGTGGGTTGAAAAACCTGTTTTATTGTAAATGCGGCTGATGCAGTTTTCGACGGTCCGCTTGTTGATTCCCAGTTCTTCTGCAATCTGAACGTTGGATTTATTCTGCAAAATCAGGCGGAGAATCTCGTTTTCGCGCTGAGTGAACTGGGAGAGGGTTTTTTCAAAAGTAACGAGATTCGGGGCAATTTCCGGATCAACATAACGCTTTCCCAGAACGGCATTTTCAAGGGCATTTTTGAGTTCCGCTTCGTCGCTCATTTTGGAAACAAAGCCGTCACAGCCTGCTTCCAAGGCTCCGCTTACAATGCTGCCGGCTGAATGCATGGAATAGACCACAATCCTTACGGACGGAAAGGCGGAACGGCAGTTTTTAATCAAGGAAAGACCGTTTTCTACGCTGCCTTCGATATTCAAATCAGTAATCAGGACAGAAGGAAGACCGCCTTCGCCCTGAGAGCGCATGGCATCAAAAAAATCCCTTGCATTTGAAGAGTAACCGATACATTCAAAATCAGAATGTTCGGAAAGGAAGCCTGTAATGCCCTGCCTCATGAGGCTGTGGTCTTCTACAACATAGAAAGTCTTGTTCATTTTTCAAAAACTCCAATTGGAATAAAAAGCAGAATCCTTGTGCCAAGGCCTGGTTCAGAAAAAACAGAAAGCGTGCCACCCGTCTGAGCCGCACGCATTTTCATTCCCTTTAAACCGAAGTGAGAAGATTTATCCGATGTCAAAAGATTTTCGGGAGTAAAGCCCCTGCCGTCATCCTCTATATATAAGTATAGCCCCCCCCGTTCGTTCTTATAGTTTTTTCTGGCAAAAACCGAAACCTCACAAGTACCGGCGTGTTTCTGAATGTTGGTAAGCGATTCCTGCACGATTCGATAAATGCTAAGTTTCTGCAATTCGGAAAGAAAGTTTGAGTTCAAAAGTCGGGAAGCCTCTTCCTTGAAGAAAAAAGAAACTTCAAAGCCTGTTTTATTCTTAAAATTATAGCACAAAGAATGTAGGGCCGAAGAAAGTGACTGACCCGAAAGCTCCGGCGGAACAAGGGAATAACACATCGAGCGGATTTGTGTAATGCACTTTAAAAGAAGCTCCCTTGTCTCACAAACTGGCTTGTCACTCTCTAAAAAAGTGACGGCTGCCTTTAAATCCTGAGCCACGGTGTCGTGAAGTTCGGCGGAAATTCGTGAGCGTTCTTCTTCCTGCGCGTTAAGCACATGCGAGGCATATTCCGCAGTTTCCTTCTGGCTGTCATCTGCAAGCCGCATTTTGATTAAAACGGCAATAATTGCAACGAGAGCGAGAAAAAACACGACTGAAAGGATGATAAAAAACAGGATGAAAGTCTGGACGATGCTGTACAAAGCCTGGGCATCGTTGGCAAGGTGCGGCATATCAATAAGATTAGGCATAGTTCATTCTAACACGGAAAGCGGATTTTTTTGAAGATTAGGTACAAAAGCCAGCCTGCGAAAGTGCAGATAAGGCGGTCCAGAACTGTAATCGGGATTCGTGTAATAAAACATGCGAGAAACAGCCCGAAGTTGCCGTCGAGAAAGGCCTGAACAAAAAGCGTTACAGGATTTGAATAAATCTGATTGTGAAAGATGATTCGCTGGGAAGTTTCAATTCCCGCACCAATCAGGCTTGAAGCAAATGATGAGACAAGCACAATCAAAAGCAGATAAAGGACGGTAAGAATCGTTCCGCCCCTGAAATTAGAATTTTTATAGATGAAACCCCATGTGCAAAAAACGATTGCAAGACCGCAGAGGGAGTACATCATATCCCATGGATAGGCAGGATTTCCCATTGCAACCATGAGCAAGACCCGGAACACATTATAAAATCCTGCAACCAAAAGAGATGGCACAAGCCCCGCATAAAAAACGACCGCCACCGTACCGATTGTATCCAGAAAAAGCGGAACATGAAGCATATCACCGAAAATATAAGCGGCTGCAAGGTTTATGATTTGCGCAATCACACAGAAGAGGATTGTGTTTATTGGAGAAACGGGGATTCTATTTGCAGAATAGCACATGGAAAGATTATACATGATTTTTAAGGACTTCTTCCCAATCGTAATATGTTATTCCGCTAGGATTTTGCAATTCAGTGTGTTTGTACTGAGCAAAATGTTTTTCTTCGGAAAGCACATAGACATTGAGTTTTTTGTTCTCGGGTTTTGCGGCAAACTTGCACCATGCCTTAAAAGCAGAGAGCGTTGTAATGTCATTGGAAAGCACAGATTCAGGGGCATCAACAGGAACTTTGTAATACACTTTCGCAATCTTCCATACCGAAGCAAAGATACCTTGGTTTGAAAGGGAACTGTCATTGGAAATGCCCTTGTACAGTTTTTCGAGGTATTCCTTGTTTGACTGGAACGAAAAGCGGGGCATGAAGAATGCGGCATCCTGATGGTTTATCTCTTCCTGCCAGCAGTAAATACCAAGAGTCTGAACAAGCTCGTAAGTTTCGCCCACAGGCTTTGAGATGATATCCCTGATTGTATTTTCCATAGTTTTAACTCCTGCTGTTTTCGAATTTGATTTCGTCATGATTTTTAAAATCGTCTATAAATTGCTGGTATTAGAGTTTTTGCCCCACAGCATAGGCATATAAAACATTCCCTGAAACCAAATTAAACACAAAATACATTACTTCATTTTTGAAACTATTCTCTTTCATCGTGATGGTATATGATTCTGTCTTGCCATAGCTATATTTTTCCCAATAGCGCAATGACGGGTTGACGTCCCAATACTTGCATTTGATTGTCATAGTGAATTTAGCACCATCAGAGAAGTCTGTATACCCATCTGTAAATTCATATACACCTGCGAAAATTGCACCAGCACTATAATACCTAAAAGTGCCATCCTTTAAGAAATACAAATAATAGCTAGAATTACCATTATCAAACTTTTGCAATATATCATCTCGTTTTATAGAATTAAAATCAGAAGGTACAGCTTCCCATTTTGCGTATAATGTAATGTCGCTTTTAAGTTCTTTGTTAAATACAAACTTTTCAGTAGCATCTGAATCACTGCACCAATAAATAAAATAGTAGCCTTCTTTTTCAGTAGTCATATAATAAGGTAAATAAAATTTCTCGCCTTTCATTACCTTATATTCCTCAAGAGCTGAGCCACCTTTGGTATCAAAAGTTACAGTGTAGTATTCCGGCTCCTCAGTAGTGGTATCGGTCTTTGTTGTGTCGGTTGACGGAGTTTTTTTAGTTCCGCCTGTAAGGGTATATGTTTTGCTGCTGAAAGTTATTTGTTTTCCAGTAATTGTTTTAGTACCAGTGAATGTATCTTGTTTGTAACCAGATGTGGCGGTCAATGTGATTGTTCCGTTTTCCCAGTCGCCGGAATCAAATGTATATGTTCCTTCTGCCTGCGATCCAGTTTCGTCACTTACAATTACTTTGAAAGTAGAATCTTCGTTAAAGGTGAGTGTTCGCTTATCATAACCACTGTCGCAGGTAAAAACAGCCAGAGCCGTTTCTGTCTGTGCAGGATTTGTGTTGTTGTTACCGCTGTTCCCGTTGTTGTCATCGCCACTGTCTCCACAAGAAACGAAACCAAATCCCAGTGCCGCGACCGCCGCAAGCACTGCCAGTGTTTTGAAAAGTTTTTTCATAATAAAACCTCTTTTTAGTTTGTTTTAAAAGGCATACGCCCTTATACAAAGAAAGCTACCACATTTCAAAAAGGTCGTGTTAGTGTGAACGCACAGGTTTTTAGTGCGTTAACGCACGGGTGGGAGTGAGTGTGTTGGGGGGGGACATGTCTTTGTGAATCTTTTGTTGAAAAAACGAATATGCTGTGCTATATTGAAGTTAAGGGGGTGTCAGAATGCCTTTTGCAGTTTTGGAAAAACAGATAAATGCGTTGCCATATGAAGCACAGCAGGAAGTCGCGCATTATGTTGGCTATTTATATTCAATTTACAACGCCAAAAAAAAGCAGCAGTCTGTCTCAGAGCGCATAAATGCATTCATGAAAGCTAATCCTGACGCATTTAATGAATTTGAATCTGTGCAAAATGCAGGCCTGGAATCAATTCGGGAGCTTACAAAGAATGATTCGTGGTGAGATATGGTGGGTTGATTTCGGCATTCCGTTTGCCAGTGAACCTGGCAGAAGACGTCCGCAATAATTGTTCAAAACGATTCTTTTAATCAGACCTCAATGCATACAACAATAGTAATTCCTCTAACAACAAATTTGCGTTTAGCTGATTTTCCAGGAAATATGTTGCTTACTGCTGATGAAACAGCTCTTACAAAAGATTCAGTTGCCGTTACGCCTCAGATTACCGTAATTGACAGGGCACGACTGATTGAAAAAGTCTCAAACCTTTCTTCGGATATAATGCAGAAATGCGGCGAAAACATTTGTCTGCTTTTGGATATATAGTCTAACATATGGTAGATTCTACTAAAAGAGAAAATGCAGAATTTTTGTCTTCCGCATAAAACGAAAATTACCTGATATTGTCTTGTGCATAGAACAAAAATGGCTTATAATTGTCTTGTCGGTAAGACAAGGGGCCTTCTATGAACAGAGATTTTCTAAAAGAAATACTCATCGACCAGAAAGAAATGTATCTCTCCAATCCTGGAATTCTGCGTGCCTATGAGCTGGAAGAAAATGTCAATTATTGCTTTGTCGGAATAAGACGAACAGGGAAGTCATACATGCTCTATCAGCAGATAAAAAAACTTCAGGAATCCGGCGTGCCTCTTAACGAAATCCTTTATGTAAATTTTGAGGACGAGCGGCTTTTGGAAACGGAAACTGCGGATTTGAACACAATGCTCGAAATCGGTCTTGAAATGGCCGGCAAAGATAAAAAGCCTTATATCTTTTTGGACGAGATTCACAATGTCGCGGGCTGGGAAAAATTCGTGCGGCGGCTTGCGGATATGAAATACCGGGTCAACATTACGGGAAGCAACAGTAAAATGCTGAGCCGTGAAATTGCGTCAACTCTTGGCGGAAGGTTTATGGTCGTGCAGATTTTTCCGTATTCGTTTACAGAGTATCTCCGTGCACTGGGAAAAGAAAATGATTACACAAGGGCAATGAGCACTTCTGACAAGGCTGAGGTCTTTAAGATTTATGAGCAGTATGTTAAATACGGAGCTTTCCCGGAGCTTACAGAAATCCGAAACAAACGCGAATATTTGGGCAGCATTTATCAGACAATTTATGTCGGCGACATTCTAACAAGAAACAGCATTTCCAATGATTTTGCACTTCGTTTGATTCTGAAAAAAGTCGCGGAATCTGTTATGAACGCTCTTTCTTTCTCACGGCTTACAAATATCCTGAAAAGTGCAGGCTTTGCAATCGGAAAACAGACCGTAATCAATTACATAGGCTATGTTACTGATGCGTACCTGTTGTTTTCGATTCAAAATTATGCGGCAAAACTTGTGGAAAAAGAAACTGCTCCAAAATACTATTTTATGGACACAGGACTGCTCGGTCTTCTTACGATAAATTCAGAGACAGCACAGCTCGAAAATCTTGTTGCCGTTGAATTGATTCGAAGATACGGAACGGAAAATGTCTATTATTTTGAAAGCAATGTTGAGATAGACTTTTATGTGCCTGAGCAAAATCTTGCGATTCAGGTTTGTTACAACGCACTGGATAATCTTGATACAAAAGAACGTGAACTTAATGCGTTTGCAAAATTACGGAAGTTCATTCCAGAAGCACAGTGCCTGATTTTAAGCAACAGCGAAGAAGCAGAACTTGACTACAACGGCATAAGCGTAAGTGTTCTTCCCATGTGGAAATGGCTGTTGGCATGAAAAATTCCTATTGAATTCTAAGAATGTGTGCTATCATATAAGTGTAAGAGGAGATTTACTATGATTGTACGCGATTTTATGACCAAAAACCCGATTTATAC
>NZ_JAFRNB010000058.1 GCF_017430385.1 Treponema sp. | reverse complement strand
GTTCAAAGAACTTTGTGTTGGCCGCTTGTTGTCAGCGGGTGAGAATGAATATACACCACCATTCATTTTGTGTCAACAGATTTTTTATTTTTTTTCAAAAATTTTTCACTTTTTTTTCCGGTTTTTTTTTCCGGGGGTTTTCCCCGGTTCCCGGCACGTTCCTTGAGGGGCGGCAGGCTCCTTTCCGTCACGGGAGGCCGCGGGGGATTTCCCCGCCACGCGGGCGCGGGGCGGGGAGCGCGAAGACGGGGGGCGCATGGCCGCCGGATGATGACGCGCGGGATTGGAGCGGCGCGCAGCGTGCCGCGGCGGCCATGCCGCGGGTGGAGGACCTGCCCGCAGCAGGAACGGACTGCCATGCAGAGCGGGGGGCTTCCCTGCCCCGCAGGCTGGCCCCGGCATGGGCGGCGCGGCATGGAGCCGGACGGCGGAACCGCGCAAAGCCCGGAGCACGCGGGGTCGCGCCATATATAGAAAAATTTTTAATTATTTCCAACGGGGTTTTCCTAGACTATTTAACACAATTAAATTATAATTAATTGGTTTAGGATATAAGTATGTCAAAAGTGCTAAACGCTGATAAACTACAAAAAGTATTTGAGACAGAAAAACTGCTCAACGAAATAAGGGATACAGACGTCCTTCTTGAAAGAATTCTCACCGAAGCCCGCTTAATCGCAAACGCGGACGCAGGTTCTATCTATGTCATTGAAGACAAGCAGCCGTCTTCGGTAACAGCGGCCGCTTACCATGATGAAGAGACTTTTTTCAGCTCAAAGCTTCTTCGAATCAAGTACGCGCAGAACGACACGCAGCAGAAAAACGCACGGCCTGGCTCAAAATCTCCTTATGTTTACTTTACTGTTCCTATAACAAAAAGCTCAATCGCGGGATATTGCGCCTGCACAGGCCAGACTCTCAACATCCCAGACGCTTACAATATCGGCGGAGACACGCCTTACACATTCAACAGCAGCACAGACATATCGACCGGCTACAAAACGGTCTCCATGCTCTCGGTTCCGCTCATCACGAGCAGCGGACAGACTCTCGGCGTAATTCAGATTATCAACGCGAAGGATGAGAACGAAAATGTAATTCCTTTCAGCGAAGAGTCCGTAGAATTCATCAAGCAGTTCGCTTCGAGCGTAACTCAGACTTTGGAGCATACATATCTTACAAGCAACATGATCAAGAGAATGCAGCGCATGGCCGAATTCCGCGATCCAAAAGAAACCGGAACCCATGTCGAGCGAGTCTCTGACTTTTCTCTTGAAATTTACGACCAGTGGGCGCTCAACCACAACATTCCGGTTGATGAGCGCACGAAATACAGGGATATTCTTAAAATCGCCGCAAAATGCCATGATTTGGGAAAAGTCGGCATCTCGGATGTCATCCTCAAAAAGCCGGGACCTGGCCGTTTCACCGACGAGGAAAGGGCAATCATGATGGGGCACACTTGCGTAGGAGCACAGCTTTTCACTGAGCCGGAGTCAGAGATTGATGTCATGGCACGGGAAGTCGCGCTTCGTCATCACGAATGGTGGAACGGAGACGAAAAAGGCTATCCTGGCAAAATCGATTTTGTCCGATACGAAATCGGGAAGCCAATCGAAAAGGCGGCTCCGGTAAAAGGCGAGGAAATTCCTCTCTCGGCCAGAATCGTCGCAATAGCAGATGTTTTCGATGCGCTGTCTCATGCGCGGGTTTACAAAGAGGCATGGTCGATTGACGATGCTTTCATGGAAATCCAGAGCCTTTCGGGCAAGCAGTTTGACCCGGAGCTTGTGCTTGCTTTCCTTGAGGTAAAAGACCGAATCATCTCAATCAACGCAGCTTACGAAAGAATGGGCAAAAACTAAAAAATCTGATTTTTTTGGGAAGACACGGGGGCACGGATTATCGTCGCTTCACATTGTAGATGTCGGCGATTATGTGTTTCTGGAGTTCTGTCTCAAAAAGCGTAGAAAATTTCTTCAATTCCTTGTCGCCGTAATAATTTCCTTTGTTGCCGCCCAAGCCAATCTCGGACATATTAAGACTGAATTCGCGCTCACGGAGCTTATCCTCAATGTTATCTTTTGAAAAAAGCACTCCCCTGTCGTTCATGACCGCAATGTTTTTCTCAACGAGGCGGGCCGCAAAGGGGATGTCGCGCGTAACAACGATGTCATTTTCTGATGTATGCTCAAAAATGTAATTGTCGGCGGCATTCTGATCCTTTTCGCAGACTATCATCTTTATGTTCTGATTTTTTGACTTGATTTCGTGATTCGCGACAAAAATAACCTGTACTTGTTTTGAAAGCGAGTGAGATACAAGAAAATCACGAGCTTTTGCAGGGAAAGAATCAGCATCAACCCATACGGAAAATTTAAACATTATGATTCCAAAGCCTTTTCGATTTTTTCTATCATCATTTTTGCGCGCCGTTCAGCCTCATTGCTTTCTTCTGGGTCGGAAAATATTCCGCCGACACCATTTTGGGCGGCATTTGCCTTTGAAAGCTGGGCCTTCGACTTTTCCTTATAAAGCTCGTCACAAAGCATGATTCCTGCGAGGGAAGAAATTTGAACTGGATTTTTCAAAACGCCGTTACGCTTGATGCGCTCAATGATTTTTTTGTAATACCAAAGGAGTTTCTGAAGATATTCATCATCCTCATTCACCTGAATTACAAAAGGCGAATTGAAGACATCGATTTGGAGTGAACCCATAGACTAGAAGATGTCGAACATTGGCTGAGCAGGCTGAGAGTGTGCGCCAGAGTCAATCTGAGGCTCCTGTGATGCGGCACCACCCTGCTGAACTGAATCAGGCTGCTGAGAAGAAGAATCTGACTCGCCGAATTCAAAGCCGATTTCAGGTGCGATTGACTCCGAGCCGACTGAATTTTCTGCAGGCTGCTCCAAAACAGGCTGTGATTGTACAGGCTCTGACTGTGGATGAGAAGCAGGAGCGACAGGAACTTCGATTTCCTGTGGTAATGGCTGATTTTGCTCAGTGACCGAGACCTCTGAGTGCTGAATTTGCTGATTTTGAGCCGGAACTGCTGGCTCAGAAGCCTTCATGCTGTCAAAAGACGGCTCGGCATTTTGAGGCTGTACCTGCGGCGTCTGTGGTACAGGCTGTTTTTTTTGTGCAGAAGCGACCTGCTCTGCAGGAACCTGCTCCTTTGGAGCCGCTTCCTGCGGAGCATAAACACTTTGAGCCGCCCCGCTGGCATGAAGAACGACATTCTCCACGGCATTGAGACGGCTCAAAGCCTTGAGGATTCCTTCTTCGATCTTGCTCTGGTCAGATTGGAAAGACGAGAACTGCTCCGATTTTGCGTTAAGCGCGTTTGAAAGCTCTGCAACTCTTGCTCGCAAAGCAGCGTTTTCCGCATTAAGCTGTTCGATTTTTTTAACAGCGCTCTCTACTCTTTCTTCCAACAACAGGACTTGATCGAATGAAATCATATTTTACTCCGATTTAGGACCTTTTACTTATGCCTCGAGAGCTTTTTTTGCAGCCTCAACGACTGCTTTGAAAGCTGCTGGCTCTTCGATAGCGAGGTTTGACAAAGCCTTGCGGTTGAGTGTGATACCTGCTTTTGTGAGACCATTGATGAAGCGTGAGTATGAGAGGCCTTCCTCGCGAACTGCTGCGTTGATACGAGCGATCCACAACTGGCGGAAGTCGCCTTTGCGGTCACGGCGGTCAACATAAGCATGGCGGAGAGCCTTTACAACAGCGTCTTTTGCTGCTTTGTAGTTTGTTCCACGGCGTCCTGTGAAACCGCTGGCAAGCTTAAGAATTTTTGCACGGCGGTTATTGCGTTTTGTTCCATCTATTGCTCTAGACATTCTTTACTCCTTATAACCTTTAAAATTAATTACCGTACGGCAGCAACTGTGTGCGAATTACTTTTGCTGAATCCTCAGAAAGGATGCCTGCGTGACGAAGATGCATCTTGCGTTTTGCTGATTTCTTCGTCAAGATATGGCGAAGGTTCATCTTCTTGTACTTAACTTTGCCTGTTGCAGTAAAAGAGAATCTTTTAGCTGCGGCTTTCTTTGTCTTCATTTTTGGCATTTTTGCCACCTCTTTGATTAACTAAAGTACTCCCCAACAAAAACTGTTTTGCGGAAGTTTTTGGACTTTAGGTTATTTGGCCTTGGCGTTCAATGTCATTGACATGAACCGCCCTTCCATTGCGGCAGGCTTCTCGATGGTGTATGAACCTTCGGTCAACCTTTTCAATACTTCGTTCAGAACATCGTAGCCGAGTTCGGTATGGGCAAGCTCACGACCGCGGAAACGGATAGTGACCTTAACCTTGTCGCCTTCGTCCAAGAATTCCTGAACATGCTTTGCCTTTGTATCAAGGTCGCCTGCGCCAATTTTTGGCTGCATACGGATTTCCTTGAGTTTAAGGGTTTTCTGGGCCTTGCGGGAATCACGGAGCCTTTTTTCCTGCTCGAACCGATACTTACCATAGTTAAGAATTTTACAAACAGGCGGATTTGCGTTTGGCGAAACTTCTACAAGGTCAAGATCGCGTTCTTTTGCAAGTTCAAGAGCCTCACGAGTGGGAACAATCCCGTTCTTTCCGCCCTCTTCGTCAACAAGCCTGACCTCTCGTACACGAATCTGTTCATTGATTCGTAAACCTTTTGTATCTGCCAACATTCCTCCTTGTGTTCGTAAAAAACACTATTGCAAATATGTTCTTGGATTGTATCAAAATAATGGCGGGTATGTCTAGTGATTCGCAGGGATTTTCTGCAACAAACAGAAGTATAACGGCCCAGCCCCGCCCGCTTTGTCTGGAAGGACATGTGCTCCGAATTCTGTTTTTTCGTATTCTGGAAGCTCGGACTGGGTGAAATTCTTGTAATTCAGAGAAATTTTTGGCTCACACAGTTTGGCATTGTCGAATTTTTTTAATAATTTTGCCACGACATTGTCATTTTCGTCAGGGGAAAGCGCGCATGTTGAATACAAAAGATAGCCTTCAGGGCGCAACATTCGCCATGCTGATGAAAGCAAAGCCCACTGAGCCATTGAAAGCGTTTTGATTCTTGACGGCGACCACTCAGAAAGATATTTCGGGTCGGCGAGCACATGCCGTTCGCTTGAGCACGGAGCGTCGAGCAGAATCGCATCGAATTTTTCTTCATTTTTTAGGCACATCTGCGCTCCGTCCTTACAGATTACTGTGACTCGCTCCTGAATTTCTGGCGGAAGACAATCACGCACGGTGTTCGCAAGGCGGTTCTTGCGTTCCGGGGAGCGTTCGTTTGAAAGAAGATTCGCTTCTGAGTTCATGTTTGAGGCCAGGACGAGAGTTTTTCCGCCCGGAGCCGCGCACAAGTCGAGGATGTCCATGGCATTTTCAAGCGGAAGTGAGACAGCCGCCCGAACTGAGGCCGAATCGAGGAAGTAAGGCTTTTCGCCGCCGGCTTTCCATTCGGCATAATCCGGCTCAAGTGAGAAAGATTCTTTTATTGACTGCCATCGCCCGTCGAAGAGATTTGAATAATAAGCCTCAAAACCTTCTGCTCCTGAAAGTTTTTTGTTACGGTCTTTTTGTTTCATAAAATTCCTTGTTTTTTTACGGATGAACTCAGATTAACGCAGATACTAATTGTACGCTGCCATTCCAGATTTATAATCCTCGTCGAATTTTTTGAGGTCAAAGTCCTCGTAGTTCGGATTTATTCTGACGGAGAAAGCTGGGACTGTCATTTCGGCTTCTTTCACCGAGCCTGCGGATTTCCGCTTATTATTTTTGTTTTCTTCCGTTGATTCAGAATTTTCTTTTGGAATTTCTTCTACTTCTTCCATCAAAAGGATTCCGGCTTTGATTTTGTAGCGGATAACATTTTTTACGGCACGGTCAATCTCTTTTGCGAAATTTTCATCAGTTTCTGCCTTTTCAAGAAGGATTTTTGCGACATGACCGAAGCGTTTTTCTGAGAGCATGATTACATCGACACCGGCATTGATTGCTTTGACGGCTGCCTCTTCGGGCGGATAACCATTTTTTGCGAGCGCGCCCATGAAAATATCATCGGAAATCACGATTCCCTGGAACATGCACTGAGTGCGGGCAACATCCGTGACCCAATGATGCGAGAAACAGGCTGGCATTTCAAATTCTTCGATATGCCCGCCCGAAACAGGCTTCATAATTGCGTGGCTCATGAGAACTCCGCTTGACTCCGGCAAAAGCTGCTCGAACGGCTTGATATAGTTTGCTAATTCAGACTCCTCGAAAGTGATTTTCGGAAGGCCGACATGGGGATCAACGCTTGAATTGCCCGGAAAATGCTTGAGCACGACACCGATTCCATTTTTTTCGTAAGATTCGACCGCAATTCTTCCATACAAGAGGACTTTTTCGAGATTTCCGAAAGTACGAGTGTCCAAAAAATCACGGTTGGAATCATTCTCAACCTCAACGACAGGCGCAAGATTCAAATGGAAGCCAAGATTTCGGATTTGGCGTGCCTGTGCGGAATAAAGCTGCTCCGCCCGCTCAGGTGTCAACGAATCGGCGATATTTTTTTGCCCCAAAAGCGTGCTTGTAAGCCCTCGGAGCCTGTTCACATCGCCGCCCTCCTGGTCAACGGCGACATAAGGCGGAACATTCTGGTTTTCAAGATAAAAATCGCGGATAGTTTTGATGAACTCGTAAGTTTCGAGCGGATCCTTTGAGACATTGTAAGAGAAAAGCAAAACTCCGCCTGGAACAAGAGGCATTCCCTCGCGAGATTTTCCATAAAGAACGCCTGTTTTTTCAACGGAATGGAATTTTTCATTTCCTTCAATATTTACTAGAAAAAGCTGTGACATACGAACTTCGTCAGAAAGAGAGGCGGCATAATCCTCGACGGCCTGATTTTCGGCTCTTTTTACGGCAGCGGCATATTTCAGTTTTGCAACAACACTGTCAACCTCTGGCGCATATTTATTGTATTTTTTGACAGCACGGACAATGCTAAAAATTGAACCGATAATTAGTAAAACAAAAGAAAGAATCAGAAGCGAAGTATGTTTTTTCATGCTTTGATTTTAATAGAAAATTCACGCGCTGGATAGTAGCCACGGCAAAGCCGGCCACAAGCTGAACGAGCCAAGAGAGTGAGTGCGTGGCTGGAGCGAAAGCGGAATGGCGAATAGCTGAACGAGCACGACAACGAAAGTGCTCGCAGTTGCAAGTTGATTCGCGCAAAATTTATGATATAATCTTCTCATGCGAAAAATTACGATTATAACTGGGGCAAGCTCTGGAATGGGAGCGGAATTTGCCCGGCAGATTGCAAATAACACTGAAAGCTCTGAAATCTGGCTTTTTGCCCGCAATAAGGAAAAACTGGAGTCAGTGCGGAACGGAATTCTGGGAATTGAGCAGGAAAACGAAAAACGGAAAACGGAAAACGGAAAGCAAGAAAGTGAAAGCTACGCCATTCACGATTTTCCGCAAATCAAAGTTGTGCCGATGAATCTTTCGGGGAAAGAGGGCGTCACACTTTTTAAGACTTTCCTTGCTACCGAAAAAATTTCCGGCGGTTTTGAGATTGATATGCTCGTAAACAACGCTGGATTCGGAACTTACGGAGAATTCGCAACGACTCCGCTTGAAAAAGAACTGGAGATGATTGATTTGAACTGCACGGCTTTGACAGGACTCTGCGGTGCGGTTTTGCCTTACATGCACAAAGGCTCTTCGATTATCAATGTCGCTTCTCTGGCGGCTTTTCTGCCTCTGGGGAATTTCGCTGTTTATGCCGCGACAAAGGCTTATGTTCTCTCATTCTCAGTCGCGCTTGCGGCGGAGCTAAAGGACAAGGGAATCAAAGTTTCGGCTCTCTGCCCTGGAAGCGTAAGCACGGATTTTGCAAATGTGGCCTCAAACGGAGCTAGAAAAGAAGTTCTTAACGGAAAAAACCCGGTTATGGTCGTGGCTCACTGCCTCAAAAAAGCAAAACGAGGAAAGAAAATAATTTTGTGGGCAAAAAAATGGAAATTCACGGCATTCATGAGCCGCTTTATAGGGCGGTACCTGGGCGCAAGATATACATTCAAGTACAACAAACGCCCTAGCGAGTGGCGTTGAAAACGCAAAAACGCTTGAGAAGCGTTTTTAACGAGTCTCGTTCGAAGCTGTGCTTCGAGCGCTAGCGAGTGGCGTTGAAAACGTAAAAACGCTTGAAAAGACAGCAGCGTTAGAAGAATTTTTTCAAAAATTTCTGGAACGCGCTGTCGCCCTGCCGTTTCGGCTCCGCAATCTCACGCTTTTTCGTGTGTTTTTTTTCGAGCTGCGCATGGTCTTTGTGCGCCATAATCAGGCCAACGGCCGTCGCGTACTCAGGCACACGGTATTTTTCTTCCATGCCGCCCATTTTCTGCGGGTAGCCGAGACGAACTGAAGAAGTTCCGAACACGCTCTGAGCCATTTCGACGGCACCGTTAAGCTGTGCTCCGCCGCCAGTCAGGATGATGCTTCCTGAGAGCTGCATGGCCGAAAGTCTGCGGGCAATTTCATCCCGAACCATCGTAAAGATTTCTTCCATTCGAGGATAAATAATCTGGCACAACTCGACTTTTGTCGTAAGCTCTGTGCTTCTGCTTCCGAATCCAGGAATCAGAACTTCCGCATTCTCATTTTCGACAAGAGGAAGCCAGCAGCAGCCGTTCTCAACCTTGATTTTTTCTGCTGTGGAATTTGGAATTCCTTTTACAATCGCAATGTCATTTGTGACAAGATTTCCGCCAATCGGGATTGAGCAAGTGCAAATCGGAGCATCATTCAAAACGACGATGACATCAGTTGTTCCGCCACCAATATCGATAAGAATCGAGCCGAGTTTCTTTTCATCATCAATCATTACGGCTTCGGTACAAGCCAAGGTTTTTAGCATAACCTCGTCGAGCTGATAATTTGCCTGCTCAACACAGGTCGTGATGTTCTGCACGGCCGTCCTGCTCGCGGTGATAATATGGACATCAGCCTCAAGACGAATCGCAATATTATTCAGAGGATTTTTGAATCCGTCCGTGCCGTCGATTATGTACTGCTGAGGAATTACATGGAGCAATTTTCGGTCAAGAGGAACTTTTATTGAATTCGCGCAATCGATTACGCGCTTAACATCGTCCTCGTTGATTGCCCGTTCGCTTTTTCCGTAAGAAGAAATCGCAACCTTGCCGCGTGAATTGATGCTTTCAATCTGAACGCCGCCAATTCCTGTAACGCAAGACTGAACTTCAAGGCCTGTATTCTGCTCTACTTCATCTATGACTTCATGAATGCACTGTTTTGTAGCCTCGATGTTTACGATTGTACCGTTACGAAGGCACCCGCTCGAAGGCTTTTTTGCGACATCAACAATTTCGACAGATTTATCGTCATTTACAACGCCGATTACGGCCCGCACGAAGCATGTTCCGATGTCAAGACCAACAACTATGTTACTCAACGAATTCTCCTGTTTGTTGATGAAGTGTATCAGATTTCGTCCGGTAAGTCACTGAGCCGTAGCGAAGGTCAATTTCCTCCACATCAGGTTCAAGCGCATTCACGACATCAAGTGCGACCATCATGTACTGCAAAGATTCTTCGTTAAGCTGGCGGCCCGTAAGAATCCTTGTTCTTGAATGAATCGGGTACAAAACCAGCTCGTAGTTTCCATATTCCTTTGGAATGACATGAATCTCGGAAACAGCCGCAAAATAGTTCTGTGAAAGCGAACGAATTTGGTCAATCTGCTCCATCAAAGCACGATACTTTTGAGGAATTCTCATTCCCTCTGGTATATTTTCGACAGGAATTCCAGAAATTAAAGGAAGAGATGAATCCGAATTTACTAAATTTGAAGAATTTACCGTTCCGTTGAAGAGGACTCCGTTCTTGTCAATCTCAACAGGAACAGTCCGGCCATTTGAGGAAACAAAAGTCATAGCGACAGGCTTGCGCTCGTTCACATGGATGTGGACTTTGTTCGGGAATCTTTTTGAAATCTGAACGCTCTCGACACCCGGAACTGACATTACGAGAGACTTTGCCTCACTGGTGCTGAAATTCATGAATTTTTTGTTCAGACACTGAGAAATTACGCCGTTCATGCTCTCTTTTGAATATGAGGAAAGGCCGCTCCACGAAACCTCGACTTTATCAAGGCACGGAACGACAAAAAAATACACGCAGAGTTCACACAAGAGCAAGATTCCAAAAACAGCAGCGAAAATCTTGACAGCATTCAGTTTTGAATCAGACACCACTTTCTTCCTTCTTCCGTGGACTTCAAAATTCTCAAATCCCTGAATCACAAAATCACTCATAAATTAACTCCTCCATTTCTATATCGTCATTTGGCCCGATTTCATTACGCGAAGCATTCACTAAAAATCCGCAGGTCGCCAGGGTAAACAAAATTGACGAACCACCCGAAGAAAAGAACGGAAGCGGAATGCCGGTCGTTGGAATCACGCCGCCGACAACAGCGACATTCATCACGGACTGTGCGACAATCGACACGATAAACCCGAAAGCAGCAATCGAAGCGAACCGGGTTTTGGCCGTAAGGGCGCAATGCAGCCCACGCCAGGCGAACAAAATCAGAAGCGCGAAATAAATCAGCACCCCGAAATATCCCATTGACTCTGCCCAGCCAGCAAAAATATAGTCAGACTGAATTTCAGGAATTGAATTGATTCGGGAAAGACCTGAGCCAAGCCCCTGCCCCCAGAATCCGCCGGAAGAAATCGCACGACGAGCAGCATAGGTCTGATAATTCAAAGTCTGCAAATAACTGTCCTGATCCAAAAATCCGATGATTCGGTTCAGGCGGTAAGGCTCCAGGAATACAAAAAGCGCGCTCAAAGGAACGATAATCGACATCACCGGAACGAGCCAGAAAATCTTTGAGCCACTCGCAATAAAAAGCAGAATCGCAAGGGCGGCAACAAAAACTGATGTCGAAAGGTCGGACTGCATAGCAATCGAACCAATCATAACGAAGCTCACGAGAACGGCCGGAAAAACAGTCTTGTCGAACGAATCGATAATTTTAGCCTGTTTCTCAAAATAATTCGCGAGATAAAGCACAATCACGAATTTCACCATCTCGGAAGGTTGGAAAGTCGTGAAACCGAGCCGAATCCAGCGGCGCGCACCGTTACGCTCAATTCCAATGCCAGGAATAAAAGTCATTATTGAAAGAAGAAGCGAAATCACCACCATGAGAGGAAGGAAACGCTTGATTGTGTCAAGATTGAATGTCGCGAAGACGATGAAGAGCATGAATCCCAGGCATGAGCTTATCATCTGCCTTTTTACGAAATAAAGGTCATCGCCAAAAGCCCTCATTCCGTAGTTGCCAGAACACACATAAAGCGTGAACATACCGATTCCCCAGAGCAAAACGGAGATGAGTATCAATGAGATGTCGCACTTTTTGTAATTCTCCAGAGGTCGGTCGGCAACAATGCTGAAATTCACGACTCGCCCCCCATTCCAATCGGAGGCAGAATCCGCTCCAAGCCCATTCCACGAGAGCCTTTGAGCAGAATCAGGTCGCCGGCTTCTGCAAATTCATTTATTTCTTTTGCGGTATCGTTGATTGCCGCCTCATCTTTGTTTCCGATATAAATCAAGCGGACCGAAGAAATTTTTCCGTCCGTAAGGGATTCTTTTTTCTGAGCGATTTCGACTGCTTTCTCAAAGGCGTAGTTCATCTCAAAGCCGAAGAAAATAATCATGTCGGCATCAGAATAAAGTGCCTTCTCGCCTATTTTTGCGTGCTCCTTCTCAGACTCTTCTCCAAGCTCCAGCATGTCACCGAGAACATAGATTTTTTTGCCTTCAATTTTGGTGTCAGCGCACAGGTCGAGTGCTTTTTCCATTGAGTCAGGATTTGCGTTGTAGCAGTCCTCAAGGACGGTGAATTTTCCTTTTTTAATCGTTGAGCGGCCACCGAGAGGTTTTAGGCTTTCGATTCCGGCCTTAATCTGCTCGCCGGTGCATCCAAGTTTCTTCGCAAGCGCAATCGCTCCGAGCGCGTTCAGGAAATTGTATTTTCCAGGAAGTGAAAGCCGCATGAGAACGCCGTCAACTGCGAACACAGTGCCCAAAAGTCCTTCATCCGCGACGACTTTAACGCTCTCATCGCAACCAAGACCGTATTTTACGACCTTGCCTTTCACGCCTTTTTCGAGGAAAGAAGCAAAATCGTCTTTTTCAGGGATAAAAGCTGCCCCGAATGAATCTATGTAATTGAAAATCTTTTTCTTTTCGTTCGCAATGTTCTGCCGGCTGCCCAAAATGCCGATGTGAGCCGTGCCAATGTTCGTGATAATCGCATAATTCGGCTTGAAAACTTCGGCAATCTCGCCAATTTCGTTCACGCGGTTCATTCCCATCTCAAAAAGTCCAAGCTCATGCTCAGGACGGATATTGAAGACAGAGAGAGGAAGCCCGGTCTCTGAGTTGAAGTTGCCTTTTGTGGCAATCACAGAGAATTTCTGACGGAGAATTGAAGCCGTAATTTCCTTAGTCGTTGTTTTGCCGCTTGAACCAGTCACAGCACAGCGAATAAGACGCGGAAACTTACGGACATACGCTTCGGCAGCTTTCTGCAGCGCGCGCATTGTGTTCTCCACCAGAATAAAAGCTACATTTTTGTTATCGGCGGCCTGTCTCTTCAAGCCGTCAAGGAGATTTTTAGATGTTTTTTTTGAAACAAAAACGGCAGACGCGCCTTTTTCAAGTGCAGAAGGAATATAGGAATGCCCGTCCTGGAATTCACCGATGAGGGGAACAAAGAGAGATTTTTCCGCGACAAGCCGGCTGTCAGTTTGCACGCTCGTGAAGCAAAAGTTCCCAGAATCAAAATTCTGATTCAAAAGAACTCCTCCCACCGCTTCAAGAGTTTCTGACAATTTCAAGAGACTTTCTATATTTTCGACACTTTTTGCGTCTGTCATTTTTCACTCCAAGTTTTTTTTAACCACAGATTACACAGATTACACTGATTAAAGTTTTGATATACGAAATTCTTTCGTAAAAATACGAATGATTTTCGTATTAACACATTCCTCATCTGTGACATCTGTGTAATCGGTGGTTTATTTAATTTCCACCCGAACGATATCTTCGCTCTTTGCCTTGTGCATTCTCCGAACAAAAAATCCTTCCGTGGATTTTTTGATTCGCACGAGAATTTTCTTTCAGAAAATTCTCTCTTTGCTTTTACACCGCATCCGTGCGGTGCTTTTCCCTACACAAAGCGAAGGTCGTTAGACCTAAGCAAATCCGTGTGTTTTTTTCACTTTATCTCAACCCTTACGATATCCTCACTCTTCGCTTTGTGCATACCGAGTTCTTCTTCCGCGATTTTTTCGATTCGGTCGGAGCTGGAAAGAAGGCTGATGTCGGAAATCAGCTTTCGGTTCTGCTCTACGATTTCGATCTGCTTTGCCTCAAGCTTGGCAAGCTCGGATTTGAGTTTGGCATAGCGATGCGCCTGAAACGCGTCCAGGGCGAGCAATAGCGGAATCAATATGACCGAAGCATAGGCCACGAAGCGAAGTTTTGTGTCATGTTTAATCCTCATTTTCCTCTCCTCTGTTGCACGGATGCAACAATATGCGAGTTTTACGCCTTGCGGAAAACTCGGCCCCAATGAAATTACATGAATGTAATTTCATTGGGCTACATTGCCTCCTGCTCAATAGCAAGTTTGTGCATTTCGGTCGCGTCACGAAGCTTTCGGACCACGCGGAGCTTTGCGCTTCGGCTCGGCGAATTCGACTTCACCTCTTCGCTAGTCGGCTCAACCGGCTTTCTGGTCAAGATTTCGGCACAAGGCTCACCGCCGCAAGTGCACTGAGCCTGCTGTGGCGGGCATATACACTTTTTGCCGAGATTTCGGAAATAATTCTTAACGATGCGGTCTTCGAGCGAATGGAATGTAATCACGCCCAGTTTTCCGCCGACGGCAAGGACATTGAAAGCATCGTGAAGAGCCTGTGGAAGCCTGCGCAGCTCGGAATTCACCGCAATCCGCAGGGCCTGGAAAGTGCGCGTTGCCGGATGGATGTTTCCGTGCTTGTAATTGCCGGGAACCGCGTTGTAAATGATTTCCGCAAGCTGTTTTGACGACTCAATTTTGCCGCCAGCGCGAGCCTCAACAATCGCATGAGCAATTCTCCGGCTCATTTTTTCATCGCTGTAAAGATAAATCATGTTGGCAAGCTCTTCCTCTCGCCATGTATTCACAATGTCAGCCGCGCTCTCACCTTCCTCAAAATTGAGGCGCATATCAAGCGGCTCGTCGTAGCGGAATGAGAATCCGCGGCCAGATTTTTCGTAGTGATAGACCGAAATTCCAAGGTCAAAAAGGATGATGTTCGGTTTTTCTTTATCTGAAGGATAATTTGCGTAGAATTCGTTGAACCAGCCGTTGTAAAAATCCATGCGGTCGCCGTAAACAGAAAGGCGTTCGCGTGCACGAGCCTGAATCGTTTTGTCGCGGTCGAGTCCTAGAATATGAAGATTTGGGAATTTAGACAAAAATGCGTTTGAGTGGCCGCCTTCGCCAAGAGTCGAGTCAATCATAAAAGCATTTTTTTCAAACGGTTCGTTGACAGGGCTTAAATAAGACAAGCACTCTCCAAGCAGAACCGGCGTGTGAACAATCTCCAACTTTCTTATCCCACTTTTTTTTAATCTGTGTTTTTTTAGAAACTTATGCTGCTCAAAGCTTCTGCTGCTTCCTTGAGGGAATCTTCATTCTCACCGAGGTACTTAGCGTAAGCTTCTGCATCCCAAAGTTCCATGTATTTGTTGATTCCAAGAATAACGCAATCCTTGGAAAGATGAGCGTACTCGCGTAGGCTCTGCGGGATAGAAAGGCGGCCGGCCTTATCAAGCTCCACTTCCTGAGCCGGAGCGATAAAGTGACGAAGCACGAGAGAATTTCGCGCATTGAAAGGAGATGCTGTCTCCATAATCTTTGACGAAATATTTTTCCATTCATTGAGAGTATAAAGCCATAAACAGTGGTCGAAGGACTGTGTAATGATGAGAACATTTTTGTCTGATTCTGCAAACAATTCGTTTCGCAAGCGCATCGGAAAAAGGATTCGCCCCTTTTCGTCAAGCGTGTTGCGGTACTCACCAGTTAACAGCTCCATACCACTATTTACCACTTTACCCCACAATTTCCCACTTAGTTACTATTTTATCCCCCAAAATTACTAAAGTCAACAGAAAAAATGCCGATAATTGAGAGTTTTTTTTGAAAAAAATCTTAAACTGTGATAATCTGAGGAAAAATGATAAACACTTACAACGAATCGAATCTTCATGCGACACTCAAAAAAATCTACGCGCTAGAATCAAACGGAACGATGGAAGTAAAACTGGACGATACGCCGTGGATTTGTGACATTCTTGACGAGAACGGAAACGCAATTGAGATTCAGACTTCAAACCTTTCCGCGCTCACGGAAAAAGCCGAGTACATTCTGGAGACCGGCCGCAAGCTCAGAATCGTGCACCCGATAGCCGAAAGCAAGTGGATTGAGCTTTACGACACGAACGGAGAACTTTTGCACAGAAAAAAAAGCCCGAAAAAAGCAAGTTTTTACGATTCGCTAAGGGGAATGACTCAGATCTGCACGCTTTTTCTGAACGTGAATCTGGAGCTTGAAATTCTGTACTGCGAGATAAGTGAGCTCAGGCGGAAAACGGCCGGACTTTCCCAGAACCAGACGAAAACCCGCCGGCATCTAAAGGACTGGGTTCCGATGGGAAAAAGGCTCGAAAAAATTACAAGAAAAGAAAGGCTCAACCAGAAGGAAGACTGGAAAAAACTGATTCCAGAAAGCCTGAGAATCAAAAACGAAGATGGCTCCGCCCCGAAATTTAGGGCGTGTGACTTAACCAGAGAGCTTAAAAAAGAAAAAGGAGCGAAGACCGCAAGATGGTCAACGCTCCTTATCTGGATTTTAGTAAAAATGCAAATCCTAAAAATCACCGAGGTGAAAGGAAGAAGCAAATTTTACTCAGTGCTAACTGCTACTTGCTAACTGCTAACTTTTCTTCCCTTTCTGCGATTTCTTTTTGGGCATTTTTGATGCTTTCGAGGATTTTTGCTACATTCTCGTCGTTTTTAGCCAAGGATTCGGCATTGTCTTCGGTAAAAACCTTGAAAGCAAGTTCTCCGAGAGCAGCCTTGTCTTTTTTAATCTGAGACTTGAACTGCTGGATTTCGATTTTGAGAACGCTCTCGTCACCGAATTTGGATGCTGCCTTGCCCGCCTTTCCCAAAGCCTCTTTTGTGGCGGCAAGCCCTTTATCAAAATATCCTTTCAAATCATCTTTAGTCATAAAATAACTCCTGCATTAAATTATAACTCACATTTTTTTAATTGCAAGCAAAGTAAGGTCGTCGGCCTGAACATCTTCGCTCACGCCGGTGTAATAGACATAGTTCGTCTCGCCCTCATCAACCTTGTTCACGCAATAATAATCGTAGCGGTTGAAGTATTTTTGCAGGAACGCGTCGATTTTGCGGTCAATTTTGATTCCGTCGCCCGAAACCTGAATGACTGTCTTCATTTTGCCGTCCAAATCCATCTCCGTTTTCTCGACTTTTCCCTGAGAGCCGGGCTTTTTGTACATTCGGAAGACTTTTTCGACAGCCGTAAGCGCGATAATTGCTTCCTCGATAGTGCCCTCGCATTTCGTAAAATCAAATTCAAGTTTTTCGTCAGCAATCGGGGCATGGTAGCGTTTGAGGACATATTTTTTCTTGTTCAGGACGCACTCGATGATATCCTGAACCCGTGCAGGCTCCATCTGTTCGCTCTGCTCGCCCTTTTTGTGCGTGCCGTGAATCTCACCTTCTTTCAAGCCGCTCTCGTCACAGGCGACAATATCAAAGTCAGAATTGCGGAAGAATCTCGTGGATTCCTCAATGCCGTCAGTGTAGAGGAAAAGGACATCGTTCGGTTTGAGCTTGATTTTCTCGACCTTGTAGCCGCCCTTCATTTCAACCATAAAGCTAGGGAGCGGGCCGGCGGCAGGGGCTTCATGGAGAGTAATCACCTTGATTTTTCGTTCGGCGGAGTCAAAGATGCGCAGAATGTTGTCGCCCGCGTTGCATGTGTAGACATCGCCGGTCTTTGTGTCGAGCAAACAAATCATCATCGCCGCGAATTTGCCCCGTAAACCCAGGGATTCGATGAAGTCATTTATGTCCGCGGCAAGGAGATTGAGCTTGACTCCGTTTTTCTCGAATTTCCAGCTCGCAAAATAACGGCGGAAAATTGTTGCGACAATCGTCATGATAAGCGCAGCCGGAACTCCGTGGCCTGAAGCATCGCATTTTATGATTGCATACCAGCGCTCATCGAGTTTTTTGTAATCAAAATAGTCACCGGAAACAGCATCGGTTCCCTCGTAATATCCGTAGAGCTGGATTTCCTTTTCCTTAAGCTCGGCGACGGTCTCTTTTTCAGCACCTTCGCTTACAAGGGGAATGAAAGCCTTCTGAACCGCCTGTCCGTCAAGGTTCATGATGTTCATTTCGGCAGCCTCGGCCCGAGCCTTTGCTTCCTCAGCCTGTGCACGGGCAGCCTTTTCACGCTCAACAGCAGCCCTTTCAAAGGCAATTTTTGCCCTTTCCTCATCCCTTGCGCCCTTTACGAGACCTTTTGTCATCTCGTTTACTGAGTCTCCGAGCGTACGAAGTTCGTCATGGGAAGTGATTTTAATCTCAACTCCGTCAAGGAGAAGCTTGTTCTTCGTCTCGGTGATTTTTTTAACATGAGATACAATTCTCTGAATCGGGAAAACAATAATGGAAGAAAGAGCAAATGCTGATATAAGCGCAATAATTGCCGCAACAACGCCAGCAACAAGAGCGATTGAGAGGACGATTTTTCTGGACGCATTAATCTGACTGACAAGCGTATCCGTAGAGACTTCCATTATAATCATTGCCTGCAGGAGGTTGTCCCTGTTCTGCCCTTTCTGGTAAATAACAGGCCAGTAAAAATGATACTCTGTCACGTTTCTGTCAAGTTTCTCGTCTGACATCGCAGGATAGGAATCATACTGGGAAGCCGAGAATTCATTGAGTTTCCTGAAGATAAGGTTAGAATTATCGCCTGTCGTATGAGACAAATCATCGACGATTTTAAGGGCCTTTTCATTCAGTTCCTCACATTTTTTCCTGTAAAAATCATCCGTCCACTCATAACGAACCGTTCCCGCGTCAAAGAACCCTGTATTTATCTTGCTGTTTATATTCTCATCATTAGTTGCCCATACATAATCCATCGGGCGGCTTCCGTCTGTTAAGGCCTGGCCGTCAATCTCAAAACTAAAAATGGTGGCACATTTAGCTTCATCAAAATTGTCGGTCTGATTTACGATTGCCCCTATCTCAACGATTTTCTCACGTCCGTCATCAAGATATGACTGAACTCCGCTCGACATATTTCCCATCACGGTCTTAACGCGGTCTTTCAGGCCGGAAATCAAAATCTTTTCCTGGGTCTTGGACATCTGATAACCGATTGCGACGGCAACTCCTGCCACAATCAGAAGGAGCAGGCTCGTGATTGAAAGCCCGAATTTAAGTTTCAGAGAGACCTTTACTTTCAGTTTTGCCTCAATTCTATCGATATCTTCTTTTTCCATATATTCTCCTGTCAGGATTGACGAAACCTCTTTCTTAATTTTAAGCACATCCCGTGCAGTGACAATAATGCCTCTTGTACACACCATGGTTCCGAACAGAATCATAAGCATCACAAAGATGAAAAGAATCCTGTCGGTGTTCACACTGTACTTTGAAGCAATTTCCGGCAGTGAAAACCATTCTGGCTCAAAATTGTATTGTTTTTCGTATTTGACCGTTCCGTTCTCACCTATCACAAGGTTGTTCTTCCATGTCGAAAGACCACGCTCCGAATGACGGATTTGAACGGAGTAGCTTCCAGATTTCATTCCGTCTATTTTGATTCCAGAGATTTTTTCATTGTCACCCTTAAGTTTTTGAATCGAGAAATCCCCGGTGTTTTTCCTAAAGATGAATTTTTCGCCGCCAGGTTTTCGAGTCAGCATGACTTCAGAAATTTCACCGTCGTATGAGAATTCCTGACCAGTAATTTCAATCGAGACATTTCCCAAGTCATCCGGTACTGCCGTGACATTCCGAATCATCGTTGCGGCCTTGTACTTGTTTAAAAATACCCAGATATTTTCAGGTTCTCCAGCGTTTCCAACAGAGTCAATCGCACGAACCGAGAATACATAAAGTCCGTTGTCACGGTTTCTGAAAGATGCAGAAGCTGAAGCCGAATTGATTTTGGAAGAAGGAAGTTTTGCCTTTGACTCATTTTCAGCGTTTGCTTCAATAATCGAAGAAAGCAGTTTTTCAGATTCCTCAGGCGTAAGAGCCAGTTTCCGTGATTTTGTGACGGTAAGGCTTTTATCAATCGGCGCAATTTTTGTGAGGGTCCATGAATACCCGGCAACATCATCAGTCTCTTCTATATTTTTCTGCCATGAAAAAGAAACATCATTCGAAGAAGCAAATCCCCATTCATCCCTGTCGAAGTAAATCTGCGAAAGTCTCTTTGGAGGAGTTCTGTCCAGGTAATATTCAAGGCTTGCAGTTTCAGACCAGTTTCCGGCCTTGTCAAGCACCCGTGCCTTAAAGTAAATAATCGCATCATCCTCGGAATCAGAAGAAATTTTTGCAGGAATCAGATTATCGCCAATATTTTTGAACTGCGGTGAAAGGCTGCTTTTTTCAGGCTCGGCATTCTTGTCGTCAGTCCAGATTCCGCTCCAGCCGGCAATTCCAGAAACATCATCAGGCATCACGACCTTGACCACAGGATTTGTTTCGCTTCCGCGGCTGCCAATCTTGAAATTTTTTGCCACAAACAAAGGCTTTTTGACCTTGTAATCCTGACAGAGCATTGAGATTGAGCAGGCCTTGTCGTCGGTCTGCCATGCGAGACATAGCGAGGAATTTTCTGCGAGGACGAAAGCGCAAGGGAAAGCAGATGAAATCTTGTTGC
>NZ_JAFRNB010000006.1 GCF_017430385.1 Treponema sp. | reverse complement strand
TATGATATTTACAGAGCCACTTGGTATGGCTCAGCGTATCTCTGATATTTGCCATTTGCTTTCCTCCTTGGCGTTACGCAATAGACTTGAACAACCTATTGTACACCTTCGAGGAAAGTTTTTTTTGCTATAAGCCTTTGCTCACCACCCGCATAGCAGGTGGTTTATTGTGAAAACATTCCGCTTCGCTACATGTTTTCACCGGCTCATGCGCCCTAAAATTAAATAAATCAGGTTTTAAATTCCTAATTTTTGTAACATGGCTCTTTTGGTATTCTGGTGTATCAATTTTTGGCATCGATATCGGAATAACACCAGCATTTTTCTTTTTTCTTTTAGGAGCCTATTTTAAATTATATACTCCAAAAGCTATAAACAAACCGCTCTATTTATTATTAGCAATACTTCTTTGGGCACTAATGGCTATTCCTTATTACTTCACAAATATTGATAATGCCAAAATAAAGCTTTTAAAAACCGTTTTAGATAATTTCTCAAATATTTTCCTTATTCCGCTTGCATCATGGCTTTTCTTTGCCATTTTCGCCTCATTGAAAATAAAACAAAATCATTTCATAAATACTGTTGCTGCAACAACATTCGGGATATATCTTATCCATGTTTCCAGCGTAAAAACAATATTTTACAGAGATATTTTTAATGTAGATTTACAGTATTCCTCAAATTTTTTCCCACTTTTTGCCATAGCAGATATATTTTTGCTTTTTTCATTTTGTTCATTAATCGACTATTTGAGATTAAAACTTATTGAACAAAAGATGATTAGTTTTGCTGATAAATTGTTTGAAAAATTGAAAAACAAATTTTTCATTAATACTGTGCGTACATAAATCCTGCGTCGCCTTCGCTGAAGCTGAGTGATAAAATCACCAGAATCAATGGAATATAATAGGCCAGCCAGCGAACGGCGATGTTCTTCTTTTGAATCTCGCCGTACACATCGATTTTGTTTTCTTTGAGCACACTCACCACAAAAATAATCAGAGAGCCAAGCGAAATCAGCACGATATGACTCTGGAAATCCGAAATATTTCCCAAAATCTGATTCATAAAGTCTTTAGAAGCAAGCATGAGCGGATTTCCGAAATTGACAAATGAGTTTCGGAGATAAGCGAACGATTTAGGCACATCAACAATTCGGTCAAAATACCAGCCGATGTTCACGATTACGAAAGTGCGGATAATCTGGAAAATGTGCCATCCCCTGCTCTTTGCGTTCACATGAAGTTTTTCATTCACTTTTTCAAAGGCAGGCTTCAAAATATCGCTCAAAGCAATAACAAGTCCATTATACAAGCCCCAGATAAAAAAGTGAAGTTCAGGACCATGCCAAAGGCCGACAAGCATGAATACGAGAATGTTAGCGATACATGCCGGCAAAGTGCGCCCGAAATGCTTTCCGAGATGATTCGTGCACCACTTGCTCAGATTCTGCATGACTTTCGTAAGTGCGAACGGATAGAAAATATAGTCACGCATCCAGCCACCAAGAGTGATATGCCATCTCTGCCAGAAATTCGCGATGCTGATAGAAAAATACGGCTGCTTGAAGTTCTGCGGGAGTTTGATTCCGAACAACTCCGCAATTCCAAGCACCAAATCCGTACCGCCAGAAAAATCAGCGTACTGGTAAATCGCATATATCAGGATTCCCATAACGAGCACACAACCAGGATAATTCGTGTATACGCCGTCAAAAATCGTGCTCACATGTTTTACAAGAAGGTCTGCCACAAGGTATTTTTTGAGCGAACCGTAAAGAATCAGCATGAATCCGTGCTTGATATTCTCAAAGTCAAACTTGCGCTCTTCCCGAATCTGAAATCCGCTCTGGTTGAAGCGAACAATCGGGCCCAAAATTAGCTGCGGGAAAAACGAGACGAAAACAAAATATTTTAGGAAATTTTTCTCACGCTCGTACTTTGAGTTGTAAATGTCCATGAAGTAGCCGATTGTCGTAAGAGTGTAATATGAGATTCCGAGCGGAAGAAGAAGAGTCTTTGAGCCAGCAAGAATTCGCCAGTATTTTAGATAAATTAGAATTCCTACATTAAGAGCAAGCATTGAAAGAAGAACAAGGCGTTTTCTGGTCAAGGTTCTCTCCTTTTCCGCTTTAAAATCCTCTTTTGAAAGCTCTGCTTTTTTGGCCTTGAGAGCCACATTCATATCAGAGACGATTTTTGCACCGAAGAAAGTAATAAAAGAACTTGCGAGGATAAAAACAAGATTTCCGAATCCTTAAAAAGCATAGAAAACCGTGTTTGCCACAAGAAGCACAATCCACTGGAATCGTTTTGGAGCAAGATAATATACAAAAAGCGAAATCAAAAGAAAAATTGCAAAAGTGAATGAATAAAAACTCATAGAAACCTCAAACTATCTTAGAACGAAACAAAATTTTCAGTGCAGTCGTTCTGCTTAACGCCGTCGATGTAACTTATCACGCGGATTTTACCGGATTTACCAGCCGGAAGCGTAATCGAAGTTTGAATCGAATCTTTGGCAAGAAGACTTTCCTCATTTCCGACAACAACATAAACATCATAAGTAATTCTTTTGACATCAACATGATTTGAAACAGGGATAATTTCCATTGATTTTTTGTCCCCGCTAGTAAATATGTAAAGTCCAAAGATTTTCTCCGGCATCTCCGCCATTTTTTGAGCGTAAGATGAATAAAAATACTTTTCGAGGGCATTTTCTTCCTTATATTTTGAGCCAAAAAAATCGCAGAAAGCATCAGTCCAGACATAAACTCCCTTTTTGCTCAGATGGTTGTCATCAGTGTAATCAGAATCCCGCAAAGAAAGAATCTCAGGGCGGACAAGATTGAAATCATAATAAGGAAAGCCCTTTTGAGCCGCAAAATCCCGGCAGAAAGAATAATATTCATCATAATTTCCGCGTTCGTTCAGATAAAAGTCAGAACATGGCATCGAGTAAAGAATCAGATCGATGTTGTTTTCCTTGCATAAGTCAATAATTTTTTCGACAGTTATTTTCCAATGATTACTAATTCCTCCAACCGGAATCGGAACCACTTTGAAATCATTTGAAAATCCTCCGTCAGGTATTTCTTCCAAATCCAAGACACAACCTTTTCCGGCATATTCAGAACCTTCATCTTCGTACTGATATTTGAAATATTCACGATTAAGAATAGATGTCAATTTTTTTGCAACCTTTTTAGGGTTCAGTGTCAGAAGCTTGTCCTTTCCGATTGACAAAAACGAATTGACATAATATTTTGGACATGAGCAATGGAGAAGATAATCAGCCTTTATAAAAAAATCATGGATTCCCTCAGCGACAATATAATCAGCCGTAAATCCAGAACGATTCAAAGGTGAATAATCAATAGCAATCGCAAAATCCAATTCCAAAAATACTTTTTTTATTTCATAAGATTTTACAGCCTGTTTTATAATGGCATAAGTTCCGTCGATTCTCTGGGATGGAGTTTCTGAATTAAAAACAGTTTTCCAAAATTTTCGAGAAGCTATATCAGCTTCGACACCATGCGAAACATGGGAAGCTCCGCAGATAAGATAATCTATTTTCACCTGATTGTAAAATTCATGGAAAAGAACGCGTGCATAGGAATTTGTATCATCTTTAAGTATAAATGCAGTAAAAGATGCTAAAGGAAAAAAAAGCAACACGAACAAAAAAACTTTCAAAAACATTTTTCTTTTCATTATTATATAATAGAAAAAAAAAGCCTTTGTTTTCAATAATAAAGTTTATATAAATCAATTGCACAATTCCAATGTTTTGAATAAACTAAAACTATGCCGTCTATATTTTACAACTTGATTATTTTTCCTATTTCACAATTACTAGAATTTTTCTACCAGTTCATATACGAAGCTACAAATCGAGAACCCATTGCCATAATAGGGCTTAGTTTTGTTGTCACACTCTGCACACTTCCCCTTTACATGGTCGCTGAAGGATGGCAGGAAAAAGAGCGAGAAACAAGATTAAAGCTACAGCCAGGCATTGACCGAATAAAAAAAGCTTTCAAAAGCGATGAGCAGTACATGATTTTAAATACTTTCTACAAGCAAAATCATTACAGCCCGATTATGGCACTTCGCTCATCACTAAGCCTTTTGATTCAAATTCCGTTTTTTTTGGCAGCATACCATTTTTTATCGGAGTTTGGTGATTTAAAAGGCGTAAGTTTTCTTTTCATAAAAGATTTCGGTTCCCCGGACGCAACTTTTCACATAGGTTCATTCGCGGTCAATATTCTTCCGATTGCGATGACAATAATCAACTGTTTATCAGGTTTCTTATACTCAAAGGGACATTCGTTTAAAGAAAAACTGCAAATTTATATTTTTGCTGCTGTATTTCTTATTATCCTGTACAATTCTCCGGCAGGGCTTGTCGTTTATTGGACGATGAACAATATCCTTTCTCTGGTTAAAAATATTTTCTACAAATTAAAGAATCCGAAAAAGATTCTCTACATCATACTTTGCATTTTTGCGCTATTCTGTATTTGCGCCCCGTTCACTGTACTACAAGCACAAAAGTCGTCATTCAAAAAAGCTTTTATTTGCATGGGTATAATTCTTCCATTATTGCCCTTAGGTATCATTAAAGCCGCTTCATTTTTTGACAGGCATTTTAAGTTTCTTGACACAAACAAAAATTTCAGATGTTTTGCTTTCTTTTTATCAGCAACAGCTCTTACAATTCTCGCAGGAGCAGCAATCCCATCAATAATAATTGAGAGCGAACCAAACAATTATTGTTATGTCGATAGCTACAAATCACCTTTCGTATTTATGATTTCTACATTTTTCCAGAGTGCAGGAGTATTTTTATTGTGGGCTGGAGCTTTCTACGGGCTGTTTTCAGCCAGAGTAAAAAAGATTCTCACGATTTTTTTTGTTTTTTTTGCATTTGCTGCAGTTGTCAATACATTCGCATTCGGCGGAAAATATGGTCCGATTGATCCGTGGCTTGAATTCATGCAACCTCAGGTTTTCATGCCATCAATGCCTTCGATTTTATTCAATTTCTTGATTATTGCATCATTGCTTGCACTCACAATCTGCTTAATTCTTCGTTTTCCGGCAGTTTTACATTCACTTCTTGTAATTCTCATTCTTTCTCTGACCACGATTTCTACAAAAAACATAATTAAAATCCAGACAGAATTTTCTCGGATGCCAGTTCCATCTTACAACAACGATCTGGAGCCGATTTTTCACCTATCAAAAACAGAGCCGAATGTCATCGTCATCATGCAGGACAGATGTTTTTCACCGTTCATTCCGTATGTTTTTGAGGAACTTCCGCACCTAAAAGCAGGTATGGATGGTTTCACCTATTACCCTAACACTATATCGATGGGTATGCTAACAATGATTGGAACTCCGGGGCTTTTCGGAGGCTATGACTACACTCCGTACAGGATGAACCAGCGAGCAATCGAAGAACCTGAGAAAACACTTCAGGACAAACACAGCGAGGCCATGCTCACGCTCCCGCTTTTGTTCACAGCAAACGGATTCCGCGCAGAAGTTGCAAACCTTCCTTATGAGAATTATCTTGAGCAGCCTGAAAGCAACATGTATTTCAAAAATCCAAATTTCGAGCGTCAGGGAATTGAAGTCGAATCCCGCGAAGACTTGAATGACATCTCATATATCGTAAAATACAAGGGGCATGAGCCTATCCGCCACAACAAAGTTCTTGCCACATATACAAATCATTGGTATGCACAGCATGGCATGGAAAAAGAGCCATACATCAGCTCACAGATTTTCAGAAATTTCATCTGGTTCTCTTTGTTCAAAATGGCCTCACCGGTTTTGCGCGGGGCAATCTATCACAGAGACTATTGGATGGCATACAACAAATGGGATAACAGTGCCCGCTTCGTTGACAATTATTCTGTAATTGACTATCTGCCGGAACTCACAAAAATCGACGATGATAAAGGAACAATCATTCTTTTGGACAATGAGGCGACTCACGAGCCGACTTTTCTTCAGGCCCCAGAATATGAGTTCAGAAAAACAAAGGATATAACGAATCTCGGAAACAGCATATTAAAAGAAAACCCTGAATTTAGTACGATGTGCGGTATTTTCAATAAATATATAGATTTCTTTGACTATCTCAAACAAAACGGTGTCTATGACAATACCAAGATAATCATAGTTTCCGATCATGGAATGCCGGATAATTCCGAGGCAATGAAAAACTTTAAAACAAACGCACCTCTCAAATCTCTTTATGTCGCAACCCTAATAGTTAAAGACTTCAACTCACATGGCGAGATTAAGACTGACTACACATACATGACGAATGCCGACACTCCTTATCTTGCCGCAAAAGATGTCATAAAAGACGCGAAGCATCCTTTCACAGGAAAACCGCTCGAAGTAGAGGACAAGAACGCCTATTCAATTCTTAACAACTCAAGGGCTCAGAGTACCCGTATCCGAAAGGAAAAAGCGTTTGATGTGAAACCAAACGAATGGTACACTGTTAAGGATAATATATTTATAGATGAAAACTGGAGCCGTCTGAACAAATAATATGCCGATTTCAACAGTTCTATACAACATAATTCTCTCGCCAATCACTCAGCTAATTGAGATTTCCTATCGACTTTTCAACAAAATGTTCGGCAACACAGGGATTGCAATTCTAGGAGTCAGTCTCACAGTCACCTTGCTTTGCCTTCCTCTTTACATTGTTGCCGAAGGCTGGCAGGAAACAGAGCGGAACATCCAAGACAGGATGAAATCAGGAATAAACAGAATCAAAAAAGCTTTCAAAGGCGACGAGCAGTACATGATTCTCAATACTTACTACAGACAGAATCATTACCACCCAATCATGGCACTTCGCTCTTCTTTCGGGATTTTGATCCAGATTCCTTTCTTTCTGGCAGCCTATCACACCCTTTCTTCACTTCCAGACTTAATGGGAAGGAGCTTCTTTTTCATAAGGGACATGGGAAAGCCGGACGCTATTTTCACATTAGGTTCTTTCAATGTGAACATTCTGCCAATCGCAATGACAGTAATCAACTGCATTTCCGGTGCAATTTACTCAAAAGGCCATTCAATCCGCGAAAAAATCCAGATTTACGGCATGGCGGCTGTTTTCCTTGTAGTCCTTTATGATTCCCCGGCGGGGCTTGTCCTCTACTGGACGATGAATAATATTTTTTCTCTCGTAAAAAATGTTTTCTATAAAATGAAGAATCCGCTCAAAGTGCTTTATCTGTGCATGGTTGGCGCGATCACAATCCTTGCGGCTTACATATTATTCATTTATGACGGCGGCGCGAACATAAAGAAAAGGCTTTTGGCTGCAATTTTCCTTTTGTTCTGGATTCCAGTTCCATTCTATGTAAAAGGTCTTATCTATCTTAGCGAAAAAACATTCTCTCCAATTTTTAAAAGCATCAAGCCTCGCGCTTACATTTTCATCGTAGCTTCACTTGGTCTTTGCGTTTTGAACGGTCTTGTTCTTCCATCACAACTTATCCTAAGTTCTGTGCAGGAATTCTCTAACATTGAGAATTATGCCAGCCCGACCGCATTTCTTCATTCTTCTTTTTGGATGAGTTTCGGGCTTTTTGTTTTCTGGCCGACATGTATTTTCTTCTTGTTTAAGGAAAGAATCCAAACATTGCTGACATTCTTTTTCTCCGCGCTGTTTTTTTCCGCAATACTAAATTCCTTTGCTTTCAGCGGAAACTATGGCTCGATGGATGTGACGCTCAAATTCATCGACGGTTTTTCTTCCCCTTCAAGCTTGTTCCTGCTCACCGATTTAGTTTGCGCTGCTGTACTTCTGCTTTTCATTGTTTTCTTAATAAAATTTAATTTCAAAAAAGCAATCGCAAACATTGCTTTGATTTCAGTATTCGCCTTTTCAGCTCTCTCAATCTGGAATATCCGAAAAATAAACAATGAATATAAAGTCTTCGCCGCATCTCATAGGCAGGAAGATTCTATAAACGCAAAATTCTCACTTTCAAAATCGGAGCCAAACATCGTTATATTCATGCTTGACCGTTTTGAGTCTGCTTATGTGAACAAAATTCTTTCTGACCAAAAAGACCTTTCTCAAAAACTGGACGGTTTTGTTTTCTATCCAAACTGCGTAAGTTTCAACGGTCATACTTTAATGGGTTCTCCTGGTGTTTACGGTGGTTTTGATTACACACCTCTTGAAATGAACAGGCGGAATACGGTCACGCTCAAAGAAAAACATAATCAGGCGCTTGCCCTTCTTCCAAAAATCTTAGCACAAAAAGGATTTATTTCAACTGTCTCAGACCTTTCCTGGGCAAATTACAGTTATGTCGCAGATATGGAAGGATTTAGAAAATCAACATTAGAAAAAAATCCTGAGCTAAACGGCAGACTGAACACATTCTCACTTTTGGGACGTTATGCCGGTGACTTCAAAAAAGAAAAAATCAAGCCCGGCTATGAGAAGGCATCCTTGGCGCATGTCCTAAACCGAAATCTTTTCTGGGTAAGTCTTTTCCGAGAAGTTCCGGCCGTTTTGCGCCCCGTAGTCTATTACAAAGGAACATGGTGGGAAAACGGAGTAAAAGAAAGCTCAAATGATTTCGCTAACTGGTATTCGATTTTGTATTATCTTCCGCAAATCGTAAGCACAGACTCGGCTTCCCCTACGCTCTCAATTTTCACGAACGAATGTACACATTCAAGCGAAGACATCTCAATGTATGACATCAAGCCTGAATATGAATATTCGCTTAATAACGATGCCTACAAAATTGATACGGTTTCCTTAATTCAGATTGGAAGATTTGCAGACTTTCTTAGGAAAAACGAAATTTACGACAACACAAGAATCATCGTAGTCTCTGACCATGGAATCGGCGGCGATAAATCAATGTACAACGAGTCTCCTGATTTTGCGGGATATTCAAAAGACCGCCTGAATCCAGTTCTTCTTGTAAAAGATTTTAATTCTCATTCAAACGGAATTGTTCAGGTCGATGATAAGTTCATGACAAACGCCGATGTTCCATCTCTCGCGCTCAAAAACATCATTGAGAATCCTGTAAATCCATTCACAGGAAACAAAATTGACGAGGAATACAAGAAAAATGGAATAATCGTGACAAAAGGTGATGTTTTTATGCCGTATCATTCAAAAAGCGAGTATGAATTTACTCTTTCTGATGATGATTGGATTCATATAAAGGACAATATTTTTATTGACTCAAACTGGCAAAAATACAATTCAAAAGGAAACTGACAAATGACTTTTCTTTACAATCTGATAATTTATCCGCTCTATACCATAATTGAAGTCGCATATACGCTCGTTGATAAAATCACGCACAACGAGGGACTCTCCGTCATTGGCGTGAGCGTTGCAATCACTCTGCTCTGTCTTCCATTATATGCGGTCGCGGAGCACTGGCAGGAAGTTGAACGGGAAAAACAGGACAAGATGAAAGAAGGCCTTGCCAGAATCAAAAAAGCCTTTTCCGGTGATGAACGGTACATGATGACCACGACATTCTACAGGCAGCATCATTACAGTCCGATCATGGGATTGCGCTCGTCTTTCGGTCTTCTCATTCAGATTCCGTTTTTTCTTGCGGCTTATGCCTATCTTTCACACTTAACGGATTTACAGGGCGAATCTTTCCTTTTTATCCGCGACATGGGAAGCCCGGACTCCCTTTTTTCAATCGGCTCATTTTCAGTGAATATTCTTCCGATTGCAATGACTTTGATTAACTGCGGTTCAGGAATCATATATTCAAAAGGACATGGAATCCGCGAAAAGATTCAGATTTTCGGCATGGCGGCTGTATTTCTTGTCGTTTTGTACAATTCTCCGGCCGGCCTCGTACTTTACTGGACATTCAACAATATTTTCTCCCTTGTTAAAAATATTTTTTACAAATTAAAGAATCCGCTCAAATCATTCTGGATTTTCTGCTGCGTACTCTGCGTTCCGGCACTGATTTACATTCTATTCGGATTTAATACAAAAATTGTTTATAAATTCATATTTGTTTTTGTGGCTCTAATTGTATTTTCGGTTCCACTTATTTTGGCAGGAATCAAGGCTATTTTCCGCAATTTTCTCACACCGATTTTCAATCACAACAAGACCCGCACGACTATTTACCTTCTTTCATGCGCGCTTCTTTTCATCCTTTCAGGCCTTACGATTCCGACTTCACTCATATCATCATCTCCGATTGAATTCTCAGGAATCGGCTCCAACCCGAATCCGCTCGGATATGTTTCAGTCACACTCATGCAGGCCGCAGGATTTTTCCTTTTCTGGCCGATCTGCGTTTATTTTCTTTTCAGCAGGAAAGTTCAGTCTGTATTCACGCTTGTAATGACGTTTCTGTCACTTTCAGCCCTCTTGAACTCTTTCGTATTCATGCTGAATTACGGCGATATATCAGCAACACTGACATTTCTTAATGCCGTTGATTTTAAGTCAGTTTCTCTCATTGCATTCTTCAATCTTTTTGTCCTGATCGTAGTTTTCGCCATAGTATCTCTGACAATCGCAAAACTTGAAGGCAAAATCTACACTTATTCATTTGCGATCGTATCTTTCGCAATGGTTGCCCTCGCTTTTCTCAACATTTCCACAATAAAAAAAGAATATAATGCGTTCGTCGCTAACGGTAATCTGAACGATGTCGAAATAAAACCGATTTTCCACCTCTCGAAAACCCAAAAGAATGTCGTGGTGTTTATGCTGGACAGGGCAGAAAGCCAATATATTGAAGAAATTTTCAAGGAATCTCCTGATTTCAACAATATTTTCTCTGGTTTCACTTTCTATCCGAACACAGTCTCATTCAACGGCCACACGATGATGGGTGCGCCGGCTCTTTACGGTGGCTATGAGTATCAGCCGCTTGAAATGAACAAACGAAAAGACAAACCGCTCTTCCAAAAAACGAACGAGGCACTGCTGATGCTTCCAAGGATTTTCACGGAGCAGGGAAATTTCCATGCCACGATAACAGATCCTTCTTGGGCAAATTATTCTGCGTATGCAGATTTGAGCATCACCAATGAATATCCAAAAATCGACGGCTATCAGACAATCGGAAAATATTCTACGGCATGGTACAAGACCCACACTGACGGAAACAGCCTTGACAACACCGATGATTTATTAAAGCACAACCTGTTCATTTTCAGCATTTTCCGCGAAAGCCCGGTTATTATCCGAGAAATGATTTATCTCAAAGGAAAATACTGGAATTCAAACGACAACCTCACATCCTACACGAATGTAATCGACAATTACGCGCCTCTTGATTTTCTAACTGAAATTACGGATTTTTCAGATAGTGAGGAAGGAAGTTACATCTGCATGGTAAATGAACTTACACATTCAAGCGTTTACATGCAGGCACCTGATTATGTTCCGGTCCAAAATGTAACCGATTACGGAATTTCTGTTTTTAAAGATGATGAGTCTTACCACACCAACATGGCGGCATTAAAAAGAATCGCAAAATGGATTCAGAGCCTGAAAGATAACGGTGCCTATGACAATACAAAGATTATTTTTGTTTCGGATCACAGCCGTGCCTCAGTCGAGGCATGCATGGAAAGCAATATCGAGCTTGACATGAGCATCGCGGGTGACAGGTACCGTGGAAGAGGACATTTCCATCCGCTTCTTATGGTAAAAGATTTCAATGCTTCCGGCGGGCTTAAAAAGGACATGACTTTCATGACGAACGGAGACGTTCCAAGCCTTGCACTTTCTGGAATCATAGAGAATCCGGTTAATCCGTTCACGAAGAAGGCTGTTCCGCTCGACACGACCGGCATTAAAAAGGACGGAGTGCTGATTACATCAAGTGATGTTCATCAGGCATGGCTTTACAAGAATTTACATACCTACCCTATCCGAAAGGATCAGTGGTGGAAAGTAAAAAATGATGTCTTCAAGGCTTCAAGCTGGAGTCAGGCGGATGTTTCCGCGATTATTGAAGATTGAAAGATATATCAATTTGTATTAAAATAATCATGATTGTCTCTCAAAGGCAAGACTGATATATTCAGGAGTATTTTTATGACAGAACAAGAATTCGACTATCTCATGGCAATCCGACGAAAGGAAGATGTATCAACATTCAACAAAGACACAATCCTTTCCTGCGAAAAGGCAGGCTGGGTAAAAAGCAATAAAGTAACTGCAGACGGCATGGAAGCCCTTGCCCCATACAAAGTTGACAATGCAATCATCATGGCAGCCGGACGAAGCCGCCGATGTATGCCACTTTCAAACTACCTCCCGAAAGGTCTTTTTGAAATCAAGGGCGACACAATGGTCGAGCGCCAGATTAAGCAGCTCCACGATGCAGGAATCAAGGAAATCGTTCTCGTTGTCGGCTACCTCAAGGAACGCTACTACGAAATGGCAAAAAAATATCCTGAGCTTATCGTAATCGACAACACTGAATGGGAAGAGAAAAACAACATGTCTTCCCTCTATGCGGCAAAAGACTACATCAAGTCAAGCTACATCTGTTGCTCGGACAACTGGTTTGCCCACAATGTTTACCGTGACTATGTTTACGACTCATACTACGGCTGTCTTTACTCAGACGAGTTCTGTAACGAATACTGCGTAAAAGGTTTGGATGACCGCGGCTACATGACAGAAGTCAAAAAAGGCGGTGAAAAAGCATGGTACACAATCGGTGAAGCTTTCTTCTCAAAATCATTCTCAGAGAAATTCGTCGATTTGATGGTAAAAGAATACTACGACCCAGAAATGAAATACATGCTCTGGGACGACTTCCAGATCAAGCACATCACAGAGCTTCTGATGAAAATCAAACGCTATGACGACAATGAGTGCAAGGAATTCGACACAACTGATGACATTCTCCAGTTCTACCCTAATTTCAAGGAATTCATCGACCAGTTCTTCCAGGAAGACGAGCTCATCAATTCAACACAGCGAATCAGCTATCTTTCAAACTATGGCGAGACAAAACAGTATTCTGTAGTCGCAACTGAGCAGCTAACAGGCCGAATGCATGTAAACGAAAACTTGTTCGGACCAAGCCCAAAATGTCTTGAAGTTTTGCACAATGCTACAATGGAAGACTTGTACCTTTACGATTTGACTCGTGAAGACGACCTTGCAGTTGAGGTTTCAAAGGCAACAGAGATTCCGACAGACTCTATCTTCATTCACTCAGGCTCATCTGATGTAATCAAGACAATCATGACAATCGTCCTCAACAAGGACGACACGGTTCTTATTTCTGCTCCTGCATGGAATTACTACAAATCAGTTTGTGAGCTCCGCCATGCAAAAACAGCTTACTACAATGTAGTTCCGGGAAAAGATTCTTACGAATTCGACATGAAGAACCTTCTTTCTGAAGCAAAGAAAATCAAGCCGAGAATCATCATAATCACAACTCCTCACAACCCGACAGGAGCCGTAATCAGCCGAAACGATTTGGAAAAGGTAATCAAAGAGAACCCGACTTCGCTCGTAATCGTAGATGAAGCATATCTTGGCCTTTCAACAGTCACTTACGACGCAAAATATTTGCTCAACTCATACAACAACGTCGTATTCTGCCGCACATTCTCAAAACTCTACGGCTTGGCAGGAATCCGAATGGGCTATGGTTTGTGTACACCGATGGCAAAACAGGTATTCAAGCTCGACTTGAACCCGTTCCGCGTATCAAACATTGGTCGAAAAGTTTGTATTGCAGCATTGCAGGACAAAACTTATTACAATAACCTTACCAAAACAATCATCAAGCTCAAGGATGACTTCATTTCTGAGATTAACAAAATCAAAGGAATCAAGGCTTACAAGTCTGCAGCGAACTTCATTTTCATCCGATTCAACGAGAATTTGGCTGAAGGTGAAAAGGAAATTGATGTTCAGGCACTCAAAGACTATCTTTCTGAAAACGGATATCTTACACGCCTCTGGACGGAAGGCAGCCACCTTTCAATGCGAATCACTGTAGCTCCGCAGGCTGACATGGACAAAGTTCTCGGACTTATCAAGGAATTTGTTGCAAAATGATGATTTTACCGCTTTATATCGACCCTGGCACGGGTTCGATGCTCTTTTCGATTCTGATTGGTGCTGCAGCAACGCTCTTTTTCCTTGCAAAGGCTCTTTGGCTCAAGCTCAAGCTCGTCTTTGCCGGAAAAAAAGGCGTTCAGGAAGACAAATCATATAAAAAATATGTTGTTTACTGCGAGGATAAGCGGTATTTCACGGTTTTTCTTCCTGTAGCCGAAGAATTTGAAAGGCGCGGAATTGAGCTTACATACTACACAGGAACTGAAGATGACCCTATTTACGAAAAGAATTTTTCTTTCGTAAAACCTGAGTGCATCGGAACAGGCAATGTGGCTTATGCAAAGCTCAACATGCTCAGCGCGGGAATCGTTTTGATGACAACTCCTGGCTTACAGGTCTATCAGCTCAAACGAAGCAAGAATGTAAAGCATTACAGCCATATTTTCCACTCTTGCACGGACTCAACGATGTATCGTCTTTTCGGTCTTGATTATTTCGACTCAGTTTTGATGACTGGCGACTATCAGGCAGACGATATCCGCCTTCTTGAAAAACAACGCGAGCTTCCTGCAAAGGAACTTGTCACGGTCGGTTGTACATATCTTGATGTTCTTAAGGAAAAAATGGCTGCTATTCCTGCTGAAGAGAACCATGAATTCACAGTTCTTGTCTCTCCTTCATGGGGAAAAAGTGCCTTGCTCGGTCTTTATGGTGAAAAACTTCTTGATCCATTGGTTAAAAGCGGCATGAAGATTATCGTCCGCCCGCACCCGCAGAGCCGAATCTCAGAAAAAGATATGCTTGACCGCCTGCATGAGCGTTACAAGGATGCAAAAAACCTTTCTTGGGATAACGAGCGTGACAACATCTACTCTCTCAAAAAAGCGGACATCATGATTTCTGACTTCTCTGGAATCGTCTACGACTACACTTTCTTGTGCGACAAGCCTGTAATGTACGCGAACGCCGAAATGGACTTGCTTCCGTACGACATTTACGACACAGGGCATGAGCCGTGGGCAGTCACAACTTTGCAGAAGATCGGTATTCCTATAAAAGAAGAAGATTTTTCCAACATCGCCGAAGTTATCAAAAACGCATCAGATAGCCCAGAGCTTGCAAAACTTCGTGCCCACTACAAGGCAGAAGCATGGCAGCACATCGGCGAGGCAGGAAAACTCACAGCCGATTACATGATTTCCACAATGGAAAAGATTGAAAAAGAAAGTTCGGAACGCACATAATTTTTAAAGGAATCATTATGAAAATCGCAGTCGCAGGAACAGGATATGTAGGTCTATCAAACGCCATTCTTCTCTCACAGCACAATGAAGTCTATGCGGTTGACATCGTGCAGGAAAAGGTCGATTTAATCAACAACAAAAAATCTCCAATTATCGACAAAGAAATTGAAGAATACCTGGCTACAAAAAAACTCAACTTAACGGCCACAACTGATGCAAATCTTGCATACAAGGACGCTGATTTCATAATCATTTCTACACCTACAAACTACGACCCGGAAAAGAATTACTTTGACACTTCAAGCGTCGAATCTGTCGTAGAGCTTGTAAAAAAATCCGGCTCAAAGGCGACAATCATCGTAAAATCAACGGTTCCAGTCGGCTACACAGAAAAACTCCGTGCTGAGTCAGGCTACAAGAATTTGCTCTTCTCGCCTGAATTCTTGCGAGAAGGTCACGCTCTTTATGATAACCTCTACCCCAGCCGAATCGTCGTAAGCTGGCCAAAAGATGCTCCTGAGCTTAAAACTCAGGCAGAAAAATTCGCAAATCTTTTAAAAGAGGGTGCCATCAAAGAAAATATCGAAGTCCTCTTCCCGAATTGTACCGAAGCTGAGGCAATAAAACTCTTCGCAAATACATATCTTGCACTACGCGTGGCTTTCTTTAACGAGCTTGACACTTATGCTGAAGTCCGTGGATTGAACACAAAATCAATCATTCAGGGAATCTGTCTTGACCCGCGAATCGGTGACTTCTACAACAACCCGTCGTTTGGTTACGGCGGCTACTGCTTGCCAAAGGATACAAAGCAGCTTCTTGCGAACTATCGTGATGTTCCGCAGAACCTAATCAAAGCAATCGTAGAGTCAAACACAACCCGAAAGGACTATATTGCTGACACGATTATACACAAACATCCAAAAGCCGTTGGCGTTTACCGTCTCACAATGAAGGCAAACAGCGATAATTTCCGACAAAGTTCAATTCAGGGCGTAATGAAGCGAATCAAGGCAAAAGGAATTCCTGTCATCGTCTACGAGCCAACATACAAAGGTGATGATTTTTTCAACTCAAAGGTCACAAAGAATCTCGAAGAATTCAAAAAAGAATGTGATGTAATCATCGCAAACAGATATTCAGAAGAACTGGCCGACGTAAAAGAAAAGATTTTCACGCGAGATTTGTTCAGCAGGGATTAATTTTTTATGAAATATGTATATGTCCTAACCTCAACTCCGAAGGATTTGTATTACGAGCAGGCTCTGATGTCCGCTTATTCTCTCCGAAAGCACAATCCTTTGGCTCAGATTATCGTTCTTGTTGACAACAAGACGAATGCAAGCTTTACAGAAGAAAACAAACGAACGGCCCTCAAAAAATATGCAAGCCAGATAATCAGCGTTGACTTTACGGATGACGTGCCGAACGTTGACAGAAGCCGCCTCATCAAGACTGCGATTCCGGAACATGTCAGCGGAAGCTTTCTTTACATCGACTGCGACACGATCATCTGTGATGATTTGAGCGACATTGAAAAAGAAGATGCAGTTACAGCCGGTGTTTTGGACGGACACTGTATGCTCGAAGAGCACATTCACAAAAAATATTTTCTTGCCCGTGACAAAAAGCTTGGTTTTTCCGGCACGAAAAAACTCGGCGCAAACATTAACGGCGGCCTGATTCTCGCAAAGGCAGAGACCGAAGAGCAAAAAAAACAGACAACCGAGCTTTTCAAGCAATGGAATGAAATCTGGAAATACTCGGCTTATACAAAGCACGACAAGCACGACCAGAGCGCACTCAACGAAGCAAATTACCGCACTGGCCTTAAAATGAAATTCCTTGACGGAAAGTGGAACTGTCAGCCAAGCCACGGCGGACTCGCTTTCTTAAAAAACGCAAAAATCATCCATTATTATTCAAGCGAATTCAGCGGAAAGAATTACATTCCATATTACAAGCTTGCGGACAAGGCACTCCAGGAACGGATTAAGGAAGCCGGTGACATTCCGGAAGACATCAAGCAGATGATTTCTGAGCCGAAATTCCAGTTCAACTCAGTGCATTTAATCAACGACTCGCGGATTGTAAGCATAATGCAGTCGCCACTCACCTTCACACTCGCGGACATAAAGGCACATTGTCCGCTGCTTTTCAATCTTATGGAAGCATTTGTCGGCGGCGTACGCGGAATGGCAAAAAAACTCAAAGGAAAGAAATAATCCCATGTCCACAAAAATCCTCATCAACGGAAATTTTCTCTGCCGGAACCTGACAGGAATCGAACGCTTTGCATTTGAAATTTGCAGGCAGCTTGACATCCTTCTCGAAAGCAAAAAAAATGAAGTAAAATTTGAGATTTCCATTCTCGTTCCGCAGAACGCAAAAGTTTTTCCAGAATACAAGAATATAAATTCCATAATCTCGGAAAAGCCACTAACAAGTTTCCCGCGATGGGATATGTTTTATTTTGCGAAGATGTGCAAAAAACACAAATCTACGGGCCTTAATTTTTCGAACACTGCCCCATTCGGCGGCAATTGTGGATATGCCTTTCTGCATGACATTTACGCCGCAGATTGCCCCGGGGATTTCATTTCCTTCAAAGACAGGTTGATTCGTGCTTACAGCTGCTTTCACTACAAAAACATCGCTAAAAAAGCAAAAAGAATCTTCACAGTCTCTGAATTCAGCAAAAACCAGATTCAAAAAGCATACAATATCGAAGAAAGCCGCATTTGTGTGATTCCGAACGGCTGGGATCATTTCAAATCCATCGAAGAAGACGAGGAGATTTTCCAGAAATTTCCGGTTCTCACACAAAAACCTTTTTTCTTCACTCTCGGGAGCCTTCAAAAACGCAAGAACCTCAAATGGATTTCTGAATATGCCAAAAATCACCCGGAACAGATTTTCGCAATCTCCGGGAAGACAATCGGCGGCATGAAATCAACTGAAATCGGTGATTTGTCGGCTCTCAAAAATGTCATTCTTCTTGGCTATGTGAGTGACGGCGAGGTAAAATCACTGATGAAAAAATGCCGGGCGTTCGTATTCCCGTCCTATTACGAAGGATTCGGAATTCCGCCGCTTGAGGCACTTTCTGTCGGAGCACAAATTATTGTTGCAAAATCTGCTAGCCTGCCAGAAATTTACAAAAAATGCGCGCATTACATAGCCTGGGATTCGACAAATTGTGATTTGAATGATATTCTTAATGAGCAGGTTGAAGATTCAGCAGATGTTCTTTCAGAATACACTTATGAGAATTCGGCGAAAAAGCTTTTCGAAGTCCTAAACGGAGGTTCAAAATGAAAAGAGTTGCGATTGTACATGACTGGCTCGTAAATTATGGCGGTGCGGAACGGGTCGTTGAGGAACTTCTCAAAATTTACCCTGAAGCTGACATTTT
>NZ_JAFRNB010000057.1 GCF_017430385.1 Treponema sp. | reverse complement strand
CTAGTATATAGAATTTCAAATAACTGGTTGTATTTTCAGTTTTGAATCTTGAGATATTTCATCAAGCTTGTATTTCCAGTGAAATACAACCGGTTGTAGATTTTCTTCTTCAAAATATTTAAGGATCCTTTCTTTCAGTTCTTCTTTTGATTTTACGCGGATTCCTTTCAAGACCTGTTTTGACATTTTGCTGAAGAATCCTTCCACCATATTCAGCCACGAACCGTGTTTTGGCGTAAAAACAAATTCAAAACGACCTGGCCTTGTTTTTAAATATTCCTTTGTTTTTTCCGATGTGTGAACTTTCAGATTGTCTAAAAGAATCCGGATAACATCTTCCTTTGGATAATAATCATCCAGAGTCTTCAGAAAATCGATGTAATCTTCTGAAGCGTGCTTGTCTTTTACAAGAGGAAAAGCCCTGCCTGTTTTCAGGTCAATTCCTGCAAGAAGAGAAACTGTTCCGAGCCTTTTATACTCATAATCTCTTTTTATGTGACCGTTCTTTTCAGTTGCAGGAAGATCTTCGCTCGTCACTGAAACTGCCTGAATCCCGGGTTTTTCATCATAGGAAAGCATGTGTATGACAGTTCCGTCTTCTTTTGTTGCTCCAAGCTCAACGTCTCTATAGAAAACAAGGACATTCTGCATTTTTTCTTCAAAATCCGGGTCTCTTTTTTCACAGTAATACTCTATTTTGTGAGGTTTTATTGCCAGCGACTTCAAAAGTTTCTGCACATAAGAAACGGACACCGTTGAAAGTCTCGGAAAGCCATTTTTCTCCGCGGTCCTGTTAATATGCACAGTGAGTTTTGACAGGGACCACACTTCCGCCGCATAGCCGAATTCTGTAGGTTTCTTGCAGGCTGTATTTTTTATAAATGCAATTTCCTCATCAAATATTTCATGTTTTCGTCCGCGTCCTTTTTCGTCTTTTAGACATTTCTGAAGATTTTCATCTGCCTTATATTTTTCAACCCAGAGGACAACAGTATTCCTTGACACTTTCAAGGCTCGCGCAATATCCATATAGGTTTTTCCTTCTGATTTCATAAGAAGAATCATTGCCCTCTTGTACAGTCTTGCTTCCGTTGTCCCGCGTTTTATTATTTCTCTTAAATATTTTTCATCTTCTGTATTGAGCTTTAATTCCATTCTACGTCCCATTTTCGCACCCTTTGGAATTTTACTCAATTACTGAGTTTTTGTCAGTTATTTAATATTTATTGTACTAGCTTTGGTGCGCACATTGCCCAAAAGGGATTCCGCGCCGATGCACTTTCCCTTGTTGTCGAACTGGGGCTGGTACTTCATCAAAAGGGAACTTTCGTGCAGGACAGGCTCTTCCTTAAAACCTGAGGCAAGGCTTTCTTCCAAATCGTTTACCAGATGCCTTGCAAGGCGGGCAAGTTTCTTTGAGAAAATGAAAATGGCAATCACAAGGCCCAGAAGGGTTCCCGTTCCGCCCATGTAGATGAAAGTGTCGATGAAGGTCTTTGAGACAATCTGACTGGGAAGAATTTTCTGAAACATGCCTACGGCAACGCTGTCCAGAACCTTGTTTCCGTGAATGCCGAGTCCGCCCCTTCAATGAAAAGCCCTTCAAATTTCTGATACAGAAGCGAAGCGAAGATTCCTACAATCAGCGCACTGAATAGTCCCTGACTGCTCAAATCTTTGATGCTGAAATCCGCGGATTCGCCACCCGATAAAGAAAGTACAGTAAAAGTGAGGAAAGAATAATGAGCGAAAACCAGCCAGACCCGATGACAATCCACCCGATTGCGGGCTACGAAAACGAAATCTATGTAAAGCCCGCCGTCAAGAATCCTGCAATCATCGTGGGCGACTTCACCTACATCGCCGACTCGGACTTTGAGAGCCATGTGACGCACCTGTACGACTGGAACGGCGACCGCCTTGTCATCGGGAAGTTCTGCCAGATTGCCGCGGGCGTTGAGTTCGTGATGAACGGCGCGAACCACCAGATGAATGCGGTGACGACTTTTCCGTTCTACACGCTCGAAGGCTGGAATGCCGAGCCGCCCGCGAAGTCCGACCTGCAGCTCAAAGGCGACACGGTTATCGGAAACGATGTGTGGATTGGGCAGAATGCGGTGATTCTTCCCGGCGTGCATATCGGCGACGGCGCAATTATCGGGGCGAATGCGGTTGTGGGAAGCGACATTCCGCCGTACACGATTGCCGTAGGCAACCCCGCCCGCGCGATTCGCAAGCGTTTTGACGATGAGATGATTTCCCTGCTGGAAAAGTTCGCGTGGTGGGATAAGCCGATAGAAGAAATCAACGCGCTCATTCCGATTCTGACGAGCGGGGATATTGACACGGTGCGGGCGGAGATTTTGAGGAGAACGGGGGCTAAATGGTTATAATTATTACTGGCGCATCACATTCGGGAAAGACGATTCTGGCGCAGAAAATTTTAGAACGGTGCAAATTTCCATACTTGAGCATCGACCATTTGAAAATGGGACTTATCAGAAGCAAGAATACCAATTTGACACCTTATGATGATGACGCGCTTACCCCATACCTTTGGAACATTGTCCGTGAAATCATCAAAACGGTAATCGAAAACAATCAGAATTTGATAGTAGAAGGATGCTACATTCCAGCTGACTGGAAGCAAGATTTTGAGCAACGCTATTTGACAGAAATCCGATTCTGTTGTCTGTGTCTTTCGCCAAAATACATACGCACACATTTTTCGGACATCATCCGTCATGCCAGTGACATTGAATTACGCCTCGATGATTCTGAATGTACGGCTGATTGGCTCGAAAAGGAGAACTCCCGCTATGCCGTGTTTTGCAAGAAAAACAATTTACCTCTTATAACGATTGAAACAAATTATATCGAAGAAATCAACGCGCTCATTCCGATTCTGACAAGCGGAGATTTGGAAAAGGCGAGACGAGAACTGAAGGAAAAAATGTAATGCCATCTTCAAAAGAATATTTAGATTTTGTATTAGAAGAACTTTCTCTTTTAGATAATATTTCTTACAAGGCGATGATGGGCGAATACATCATTTATTATCGTGGGAAAATTATAGGCGGAATCTATGATAACCGCTTTCTTGTAAAAAACGTAAAATCTGCCAGAGAAAAGGTGCCGGATGCTGAACTTGAACTTCCATATGAGGGTGCAAAGGAAATGCTTCTGGTGAATAATATTGAAAACAAGGAATTCCTGCACGAGCTTTTTGATGCTATGTTTGCTGAACTTCCTGAAGTGAAAAAACGAAAATAAAACTATATGCCATTTGATTTTAAAAAGAATTTAGGGAATTTTACATTCACAAAAGGAGGCAGAAAATGAATAAACCGCGCTTTACATTCAACACCATAGGTCTTTTTACCCGGGACAACAGGGCGACCAGATGATGTCCAGGGAATAAGACG
>NZ_JAFRNB010000056.1 GCF_017430385.1 Treponema sp. | reverse complement strand
TTCTGTCGTCCGTGATTTCTTCGAATGTTTCCTCCAATGTCATTTTTACTACCCGAAGTTATTTTATCATCTCGCCTAATCTTTAAATACAATACTTGTTAAGAATTCAATTGCAGAGTGCTTTTGATGCGGATGCCCTGTGTTTTTATGTCTGTGAATTCATTAAGCAATCCCGCTTGAATTTTTCACTTCTTTTGAATCCGAAATCTTCCACAAAAAACGGAATCCCAGTTCAGCTTTTTATAGTCCTTTTTCTCTGTCTTATCGGCATTCTTCTTATCGCTGTAAGCCAGTTCACAAATCTTTTCTATTATTTTGACAAAAACAATCTTTACCATAGAAGCACATTTTATCCTGTAAGCATAGTTCTGGGGCTTTTGCCAGGAATTATCACATTCACAATCATTCTTCAGAACAAAAAAAAGCTTGCAAAAAATGTCTTTATCTCTCTTTTAGCATATTGTGCGTTTCCATTTATTGGCATTATTCTCCTTCTTATTGTATACGGTTTCCCATGGGTAGATTTTTCTCTTGGGCTTGGCGCGCTTCACCTCTTCTACTCTTCTATCAAATTGATGGAGCTTGAATTTTATTCGAGGGAGCAGGAACATAAAATTCTGAATCCAATCTACAAAGCAGAGCTTCACACAAGCGAAACTCAGAAACGGGTCGTAAGAAATCATTTCTGGCAGACTTTTTCTTTGTGTCTGGGCGGAATTCTTTTAGTTCTTGTAATCGTCTCAATCAAAGGCATATCTCTTTCGGAAAAAACTCTCGTAATCGAAGAGCCTTATTCTGAAAATGATGTCTCAAAATCGGTCTGCGTGACTTTTATCCGAAATGCCGAAAAACACTGGATTGACGGCGATGATCCTGACAGAACGGGCGCACAGTACGACGGCGTTATTTTCAACAACATGAAAAGCACAATTATCACCGATTGGAAATTCTCAATTTTTGTTCCAGAAAACTCTTCCGTGGATCCAGGCCCATGGAACGGCACATTCACGCTCTCCGAAAACTATTTGAATGTCAGAAAACCGCATGACGGCGACAAAGAGAATATTCACGGCTCAGATTTTTACACAATCACTCCTCTAAAGACACTTGGTTTCGGCTGCATCATGTACACACCGCATGATTATCAGCCGCTTAATCAGATGCTTGTATTCACCTATTCAAGTATTTTAAAGCCTCTTACAAATACGATTTTTGATATTTTCCTCGGCCTGCTTTTTGTGATTTTCATTATTTCTACGACAATCATGCTTTTTGAAGGAAAACTTATCCGCGTCGAAGAAGAAAACCGCAAGCTTGAAAGCACAGTAAAAGAACGCACCAAAGAGCTTGAGGCAGAAAAGAACCGCTCAGAAAGCCTTCTTCTGAACATTCTTCCGAAAGAAATTGCAAAAGAACTCACGGCTCACCCGGACAGCACAATAGCTAAGCAATATCCTAATGTCACGGTTCTTTTTACAGATATCGTCGGCTTCACAAAGATAAGCGGAGAAATGACGGCCGAAGAAGTTGTCACCATGCTCAACAAAATGTTTACTATGTTCGATGAACGCGCTCAACGAGAAGGAATCGAAAAAATCAAGACAATCGGAGACGCTTACATGGCAGCTGCGGGCCTTACCCTGGAACAATACAACGACGGAGCATTGAGAATGATTCGTTTTGCAAAAGGCCTTCTGGAAGATGTTAAGACTTTCAACGAAAATTCAGATATCAAGCTCCAGATTCGTCTCGGAATAAACTCAGGTGCGCTTGTTGCTGGTGTAATCGGAAAAACAAAGTTCATTTACGACATTTGGGGCGACACCGTTAATGTTGCAAGCAGAATGGAAAGCACGGGGCTTCCTATGAAAATTCATGTGACTGAAACGACAAAAGCTCAGACTTCAAGCCTTTACCAATACAGCAAGAATACAGAAATTGATGTAAAGGGCAAAGGCATGATGAAGACTTATTTCTTGTAAATGTTCAGAAATATTTTTACAGTTTCCAGCTGACTGCTTTTTTGCGTGAATCGATGAAGTGGGCGTAGATTCCGTTCATTTTCATAAGCTCGTCGTGCTTTCCCTGCTCGGCGATTTTGCCTTTGTCGAGTACGATAATCTGGTCTGCGTTGCGGACGGTTTTGAGACGGTGTGCAATCATGATTACTGTTTTTTCGCGGGTAAGTTCGCGGACGGCTTCCATCAAATCGCGCTCGTTTTCCGGGTCAACGTTGGCCGTGGCTTCATCGAGAATGATAATCGGAGCGTTTTTCATGATTGCGCGTGCGATTGAGATTCGCTGCTTTTCGCCGCCGCTCAGGCTTGCTCCTCCTTCGCCAATAACTGTGTCGTAGCCGTTCGGAAGCTGCATAATAAAATCGTGGCAGCAGGCTTTTTTTGCGGCTTCAATTACGCGTTCCATTGGAGCATTTGGCTCTCCAAAGCGGATGTTGTTTGCGATTGTGTCGTGGAAAAGGTAGACATTCTGGAAAACAAAGCTGAAATTGCTCATGAGACTATCCATGTCGTAATCGCGCACATTTTTTCCGCCGAGTGTGACCGTGCCAGAGTCCACATCCCAGAACCGTGATAAGAGATGGCAGAGAGTTGTCTTTCCGCCGCCACTAGGTCCGACGATTGCAGTTGTAGTGCGAGCAGGAATATTAAGCGAAACTCCGTCGATGATTTTTTTCTTGTCATACGCGAAGGAAATGTTCTGTGCAGAAAGTTCCTTTAACTGCTCATTACTCATTGCTAATTGCTCATTGCTAATTATCTTCATGGTCGGGACATCCAAAATGGCCTGTGCTTTTTTAACGCCGATGTCGATTGTCCTCAAAAGCGCGCTGTAATTTCCGCCGGCTTCCAGGGCTGTGAAAAGCATGAACGAACAGACCAGCATGACTGCGCAATTTTCCAGCGGCATCGTTCCCTGCAAATAGAAGAAAAGGGAAGCGAGCATGATTGCCACTCCGCTCATTTTTGCGACAAGGCTCTGGATTGCGGCAATCGGAATGCAGCAAAGTTCCATTTTGAGACAGACTTTTTTTGCCTGATTGATTACGTCGTTCAGTTCTGCGCTTCGGCTTCCTGTGAGATTATAAGCACGGACTTCGGCGATTCCCTGAATGTATTCGAGAATTTTACTGATTTGATTTTCGTCGGCGATATTTTTTTCTTCGGAAACGCCGCGGACTGAAAGCCTCATAAAGACATTCACCGCCTGAAAGAGCAAAAATCCTGCCAGGGCGACAAGGGCAATCCGCCAGTCAAAAAAGAAAATCATCACGATAATCAGGGCTGAATCCAAAAGCCCCTGCATTACGAGCATGACGGCGCGGGTTGCGACATCGCCCACGAGTTCCATTGTGTTTGTGGTGACGCTTGTGATTTGTCCGAGCGAGTTTTTGTTGAAGTAGCCCATGGGAATGTAGCGAAGGTGCTCGGCGATTTCGATGCGTTTTTTGGCACAGGTTCGGTAGCCGCCTTCGGTCTGCCACATGGAAATCGTTTTTTTGGTGATAATGGCCGCCGTAACGCTAAAAATCATAATTGCGAACGAAAGCCATATTGTGCGAGTGGTAAACGGCTCTCCCTGCGTAATGGTGCGGATTAGTCCCTGCATCATCACGGCGATTGCGGCAATTCTGAGTGCCATAAAAAATGAGTTCACGACTCCAAGAACAATTGAAGCGTAAAATTTGTTGCGATTTTCCTTGTCGCAGAAATTGAAAAAGTTTCGTAAAATTTCAAACATTGTATCCTCCTTTCGCTACTCGTCTTTACTCTGTACATGTGCTTCCCACATTGATTTGTAGAGTCCGTTCTGGGCAAGAAGTTTCTCATGTGTGCCGTGAGAATCAATCTTGCCGTCTTTGATTACATAAATCTGATCGGCATCTTTTACGGTTGAAAGGCGGTGCGCAATTACAATCAGCGTTTTGCCTTTTACGAGCTGGGCTACGCTCTGCTGAATAATCGCTTCGTTTTCGGGGTCGGTGTAGGCCGTTGCTTCGTCAAGGATTACGATTGGGGAATCTTTCATCATGGCGCGGGCGATGGCGATTCTCTGCCGCTCTCCGCCGCTCAAATGCGCACCGCTTCCGCCGACGATTGTGTCAAAGCCGTTTTCGAGTGACATGATAAAGTCGTAGCATCCACTGCGACGAGCAATTTCTTCAACTTCGGAATCAGTGGCTTCAAGGCGACCAAGCCGGATATTTTCGCGCACGCTCAAGTCAAACAAGAAATTGTCCTGGCTTACATAAGCTACGTGGCGGTTGTATTCTTCAAGCGAAAGATTTTTAATGTTCACGCCGCCGATTTCAATCGAGCCGGAATCAACATCCCAGAGAGAGGCGATAAGCCGTGCGATTGTAGACTTTCCGCTGCCTGAAGGCCCCACAAAGGCGGTGTAAGAGCCCTGCGGAAGAGTCATGCTGATTCCGTGCAAGACTTCATTGCCACACCAACCGCCTTCCTTGTTGCGGTTGTCACACGGATTCGAGATTCCTACGGAATCTCCGTTTTGTATGTTTTCTTTCTTTTCTTGATTTTGCGTTAGCAAAATCGAATCCGTGTGACAGTCTTCAGAATCTTTCTTATACGAAAATCTCACATCACGAAGCACAATCGAATTGTCCGAAGGCTTTTTTGCATCTTTTTCCGGGCGGGAAAGTTCTGGCATGTCCATGATTCCACCGACTTCACCAAAAATTACGCCTGCTTTTGCCAGATCATCGTGGTAAGAATAAACGACCAGAAGCGGCTGAATAACGCTCATCGAAAGAATTATGATTGTTATGAAATTGACTGCCGAAAGTGAGCCATTCAAAAAGAAAAATCCTCCAATCGGTAGAACGGCCAGCAAGGTAGAGGGCGCAATCACAAAGGCAATCGTAAAAGGCCAGATACAGTCGCGCATCCATTCAACATAGCAGTCAGAACCTTCGCGGGCAGCCACAACAAATTTTTCGTAGCTCGACTTTGACTTTCCGAATGCTTTGATGACTTCGATTCCGTTGATGTACTCAACCGCGGTGTCGTTCAGGATTTTTGTCTTTTCAATCGCATTGTTGAACCGCTCGGTCATGTTTATCATCATAAAACACGATGAGATGAATCCGATTGGGAGAGTTGCAAGCGAAGCAAGTCCCATTCGCCAGTCGATGTGGAAAAGATAGACGAACATTGTGAGAGGGAGCAAAAGGTTGCTTGTCCATTCTGGCAAAATGTGCGCAAGTGTCGTTTCCATGCTGTCGATTCGCTCGATAAGGATATTTTTGAGCGAGCCAGACGGCATATCAAGAACCGAACCGAGCGGAACTCGTGTGAGTTTGTCGCACAGGCTTTTTCTGATATTTGCAAGAACATTGAATGTGGCGACATGGCTCAGCGTGGTTGAAATCGCATGGAAAAACGCATTTCCTGCCCAAAAAAGCGCGATGATGGCGCACTCACGAAGATACACATTCCAGTCACGCACTCCCGAAAGAAGCTCTTGCACGATGCTTGCAATCAGAATGTAAGGGGCGATTCCACAGGTGACTTTGAGCATAGCAAAGAAAATGCTCGCAAAATACGCAGGCTTTTTTTCGCCGGCAAATGTGAAAATCCATGTAAGAAGTGATTTCTTTTTCTTTTCAGACATTTTTGATTCTCCTGATGTTAGCACAAACTAACCAAATTATTTATATAACAGTGTTATATTTTTGTCAATCGCCTTTCCTGCTAAAAAAAATTGCCCGCAAGCTTTCACTCACGGGCATATAGACTTAAAAAAATGATTTATCTCAGCTTTTTGTAGCCGTAAACTGCTGTGTCTCCGAGTTCTTCTTCGATTCGGATAAGCTGGTTGTACTTGGCCATGCGGTCGGTTCGGCTCATTGAACCTGTCTTAATCTGGCCTGAGTTTGTTGCAACTGCGATGTCGGCAATTGTTGTGTCCTCGGTTTCGCCTGAGCGGTGGCTTGTGACTGTTGTGTAGCCGTGGCGGTGAGCCATTTCGATTGCTTCAAGAGTCTCTGTGAGCGAGCCAATCTGATTTACTTTGATGAGGATTGCGTTTCCGGCTCCCATTTTGATTCCTTTTTCGAGGAATTTAACGTTTGTTACAAAAAGGTCGTCGCCAACGAGCTGACATCTTCCGCCGATTCGTTCTGTAAGCTTTTTCCAGCCTTCCCAGTCGTTTTCGTCAAGACCGTCTTCGATTGAATCAATCGGGTATTTTGTAATCAGTTCTTCAAGGTAAGCAATCTGCTCGTCGTCTGAGAGGCACTTTCCGTTCGGGTCTTTTGGAGTTCCGTTTGAAAGCTCTTTGTAGTTGTAGAAGAATTTTCCGTCTTTTTCTACGCTGAACTCAGAAGCGGCACAGTCCATTGCGATTTTTACGTCTTCGCCAGGTTTGTAGCCTGCGTCTTTGATTGCCTGAACGATTGAATCGAGAGCGTCATTGATTCCGTCGAATTTTGGAGCGAATCCGCCTTCATCGCCTACAGCAGTTGAAAGTCCGCGGGCCTTCAGCAATTTTGCGAGTGCATGGAAAACTTCTGCTCCCATTCTGATTGCTTCTTTTTCTGATTTTGCGCCAACCGGACGAATCATAAATTCCTGGAACGCAATCGGAGCGTCTGAGTGAGCACCGCCGTTGATGATGTTCATCATTGGAACAGGAAGAACGTGAGCATTTGCACCGCCAATATAACGGTAGAGAGGAATATTAAGGGCTTTTGCTGCTGCCTGAGCTGTTGCAAGAGATACGCCCAAAATTGCGTTTGCACCGAGTTTAGATTTTGTTGGAGTTCCGTCGAGTGCAAGCATTTTAAGATCAATTGCACGCTGTTCAAAAACATTGTCGCCTTTGAGGGCCGGAGCGATGATTTTGTTTACATTTTCAACGGCTTTAAGAACGCCCTTTCCGCCGTAGCGTTTTTTGTCGCCGTCACGAAGCTCAAGTGCTTCATTTTCGCCGGTTGAAGCTCCAGAAGGAACTGCGGCACGACCAAGAACGCCGTTTTCAAGAATTACGTCTACTTCAACAGTAGGATTTCCGCGAGAGTCGATAATTTCGCGGCCGATTACATTGCTGATTGCAAGTTTATTCAACATTCTTAACCTCCAAAAACTCCGCGTTAGCGGCGTTGCACGGATGCAACGAATATGTGAGTTTCGAAGAAACTCAGCCCCTGTCGGTGCTACAAGGATGTAGCACCGACAGGGCAACCTCCAAAATACGAAAGAAAGCAAGCTTGTTGAAGCTTTCCAGGAAAGTGCTGATTAAGTACTTTCCAGACACTGCAGAAGTGGAACATTTCATCAGCAAACTTGCAAAATACCCTAAATGGCTAGTAAAGGGTAGTTAGTTTTATCTAACAGAAGTTAGAATACACTTAGAAGATTATTTTGTCAATTACTCTCTTTTAATAAAAAAAGCTGTCATTGAAGTGCACTACACTCCTCTGACAGCCTTTCAGAAATAATTTTGTTTATTCAACCTTTATTCCCAGCAGTTTGTAGCCGCCGAAACTTGTAAATTCCATGATGTCGGAGAGGTATTCTTTTGCTTCTTTTTTGGGCATATTGTGAAGAATTATGTCACAGAAAGCGTTGATTATTGTGGATGCCATAAAATGAATTGTCATTGGTGAAACTTGTTTTGTGGCGATTTTCTGTTCGTACATCCAGGCGAAGGTCTTTTCGCAGTTTTTTGTATACAAGTCGCAGATTTCTTCCTGAAAATGTTCATGTGTGCTGCCGGCTGATTTTCTGAAAAGCAATGTGAAAGCATCAAAATTCTCATATACATAGTTAAGGAAATCTTCGGTTGATTTTTTTTCAAAATCTATGTGTTCCTGCATTTGTTCCATGGCGACGTTTTCATGATTTTTGGGATCGGCAAGCATTATCACTTGTTTTGTAGCTCTAATGGCATCATCAACAAGTGCGCAGAAAAAAGAATCCTTATCCTTAAAATGCCGGTACATGGCTCCTGTTGTGACTCCTGCATTTGCTGCAATTGTGCGCAGAGAGGCTCCTGTAAAGCCTTTTTCGAGAAATTCTTTTTTTGCACTTTCGAGAAGTTTATTTTTTGTTTCGATTGAAGATTCTGCCATGAGGCTAGTGTGCGATAAAAAAAAGCATTTGTCAATAAAAAAAAGATAACATCGTTATCAAAATCTATTGACAAGATAACAGTGTTACCACTAATATAACAGTGTTATAATTATAGCGGTAACACTGTTATCATAAAGAGGTGTTTTATGAAAGTAAAAAAGATTAATGACTGGTTTGAAAAGTTCGGGCGGTTTGAAGTAAAGCATCGCTGGGCTTTTCTTATCTGTCTGATTGTCGTTACGGTTGTCGGGTCTTTTGGCCTTAGCCGCCTTAAACTAGACAATGGCGAGGAAGACTGGTTTGACGACTGGGAAACTACAAAGCGTAATCAGGACCATTTTGAAGACATTTTCGGCTCAACGGACAGCCTGTTGGCTCACATCAAGGCGGACGATGTTTTTGACCCGGAAGTTCTCAAAATGATTGACCAGCTTGGAGACGAGCTTTTACAGAATGTTCCTTATGCCGGAAGCATTACTTCGCTCATGGAACTTTCGATTCCAATCGGAACGGAAGAGGGCTTTGAAGTTACAAGTCCTTTTGAAGATGGTGTGCCAGAGGACGCAGAAGAACTTGCACAAAAGAAGGCCTTTATTCTGAGCCGCGAATCGCTTGTGAATACACTTGTCAGTGCTGATGCGACCGAAACCTGGCTTATCGTAAATCTTGAGCAATATTCAGAAAACCTGACAGAAGCTATGGTAAAAATTGCGCCGCCTGCCATGAAGATTTTCAATGACCCGAAGTACAAATCTGACAAATGGGAAATCCGACCGGCGGGCATGAGCTACACTGAGTTCGAGGAAGAAGAGGCGACAATGAAGCAGCTTGTTACACGCATTTTGCTGGGTTTTCTGGTAATGCTTGTCTGCCTGATAATTTTTATCCGTTCTCTCCGCGGAATTGTAGTTCCTTCGATTTCAACAGTCGGTGCCCTTACAACAACGCTTGGTTTTTCCGGCTGGATGGGAATAAAGGGAAACAACTCAATGATTATGATTACCGTGCTTCTTTCGATGGCACTTGCGGTCGGATATTCGGTTCACTATATCAACAGCTTTAAAATGTACTTCCGAAAAACTGGTAAGCGAAAAGAATCAATCGTAATGGGCGTGCGTGATACAGGCTGGGCTTTGTTCTTTACTGTAATCACGACTATGGCGGGAATGCTTTCCTTCCTTTCTGCAGGAATTAAGCCGATGCGCTGGGTTGGCGGGATTACAGCGGCTACGGTTTTTGCAGTTTTTGCTTACATCATAATTCTTCTTCCAGTTCTCTACAGTTTTGGAAAGGACAAGTCTCCGGATCCAGATTTTGTGGAAGCAGAAGGTGCGACAAAATCAGACTTGCGTGTTGAAGCGATGGGAAAATCAATCCTCAACAAAAAATGGATTACCGTGATTCTTACGGTTCTTGTTTCCGCTCTTGTGATACCGGGGATTTTCAAAATCAAAGTGAACATGAACTACTCTGACATGATGGGCGAGCGCACACCTTATATCAAGCGTCTTTTGGAAATCACAAGGAGCCAGCTTGGAAGCCAGTACGATTATGAAGTTCTGATTGAATATTCGGATGAGGACGCGATTAAAAATCCTCAGGTTCTCAAAAAAATGGACATTCTTGCGGAGAGAATCGGAAAACTGAGCCAGACAAAAGTTTCCAACGGAAAGCCGCGGGTTTCTTCGGTTACTAAAATCATTAAGGAAATGAACAGAACTTTGAACGAGGATGACCCGGCTTCCTACATCATTCCGGATAATCAGGATTTAGTAACGCAGATTATGTTCCTTTATGAAATTTCTGGTGGAACGGATTTGTATGATTACATAAGCAATGATTTCCGCGCGGCATATTTGAAAGTTGAACTTGCCGGTTACGACGGAGAAGAAATTGTAAAGAATCTTGCGGAAGTCAAAAAATGGGTCGCAGAGCTTTTCCCGGATGCAGAAAATGCAGGAGTCGTTGGCGAAGTCGTACAGTATGCGCAGATGAACGGAAAGCTTGTCCGCGGTTCAATCAAATCGATTGGCACTTCGCTGATTATAATTCTGATTCTGCTAGTTCTTGCATTCACATCGATTAGAACCGGATTTATCGCAATGATTCCGAATATTGTGCCGATTGCGCTGATTGGCGGAATCATGGGCTACGCAGGCGTAAACCTGGACATGATTACCGCGATGATTATGCCGATGATTCTTGGAATTGCCGTTGACGACACGATTCATTTTACGAATCACATTAAATATCATTTCGAGCTTACCGGAAATTACAGAAGCGCAATAGAAAATTCATACCGCGAGATTGGAAAAACGATGATTATGACGACGATAATTCTCTGCGCCATGTTCGCGATTTTCCTTACGAGCACGATGAATGTTCTGGTAAATATCGGCTGGCTTTCGGTAGTCGGCCTTGGAAGCGCACTGATCGCGGACTACACAATCACGCCGGTGCTGCTTTATATCACACGACCGTTTGAAAAAGAAGCGGGCGTTGCGGGCGGCGTCTGAGCCCGCAGAGAGGGTAGGACGCAACGAAGTGCGGCCGCAGGGGGAGACTTTCCCCTCTTAAAAACTTTAGAAGGAGATTTTTTATGAAAAAGACAATTTTTACACTTACAGCATTTTTGATGGGAGCGGGACTTTTTGCACAGTCGCTCACGGGCTACGAGATTATGAAAAAGGCAGATGAAGTTCCTGAGCCTGTAACATCATCTTCAACTGCAACTCTCACGATTCACACGAAAAAAGGTTCGGACAGAAAGCGCGAAGTCATCATGAAAAGCAAGGACTACGGAGATGTCAAAAAAGAAGTCATCGTCTTTGTGACGCCAAAAGATGTTTCGGGAACCGGCTACCTGATGTTTGAGTACGAAGAAGATTCAAAGGGCAACAAAAAAGATTCTGACAACTGGCTTTATATGCCGGCGATGAAAAAGACCCGCCGAATTGCTTCGAGCGGCTCAGAAAGTGACGGAAGTTTTATGGGAACGGATTTTACTTACCGCGACATGGGAGACAGAAATCTTAACGACTATGATTACAAGCTTTTGGGTGAAGAAAGCGTGGACGGAACTGAATGTTACAAGGTTGAGTGCGTTGCAAAAGATAAAACTGAAAAAGACCCGCGATATATTTCTTACATCGCAAAATCTGATTTTATCCTCAGAAAATGTGAGCTTTTTGACCGACAGAATCAGCTTCACCGCGTTCTGACCTGCACAAACTTTACGACAATCAAAGGCTTTACGACAGCTCAGAGAATGAAAATGGAAAATGTTCAGAGCGGCACATGGTCACTTTTTGAGACTGCAAACATTGTTTACGACGGCGGTGACATCGACGATTCAATGCTTACTGTTGCCGCACTTGAGAAAGGCAGAATACGGTAGCAAAGGAGGGGGGAAGTCTCCCCCTGCGCCTCATCTAAAGAATCGGCTACCCCCTCTGCGGGGTTCCCCCGCAACGCCCCGAAGGAGTACATAATGAATAAATTGATTTTATCGGCAATTTTTTTACTTTTAGGTTTTCACAGTGCAATCTCACAGGAAGTAAAGTTTTCCGGAAATGTTGAAACTCTCTGGGGAGCAGGTTTGCCCTGGACTGACAAAGAAAAATCCAGAGGCCGCATGACTTTGGGTGAAACTTCATTTACCGGGAAAATTGACTCTTATTTTGGGAACAGTTCTGCTCTTGTTGAAGGTTCTGCAAAATACGACTCAATTGAAGATTCTCAGGATTTTTCGCTTTCCGAATGCTGGATGGACTATACTGCGGATTTCTGGGGAATGAGAATCGGACGGCAAAAAACTGCCTGGGGAAAGGCTGACGGAATCGACATAACAAACGTGATTTGCCCGAAAGATCTTTCGAGCCTTGCTGTTATGACGACAAATGAAAAACTTGCAATTGACGCTCTTCGTTTTTCTGTAAATGGAAATCAGTTTACGGCTGACGCATACTGGATTCCATTTTTTACGCCGGCAAAACTTTCGGATGCAAAATTTGAAAAACCTGAATCAAAATTGTCGAATGGCGAGGGTGGCTTGAAACTTTCGGGATATTTTTCTGTGCTGGATTTTTCGTTCTACGGATTTTACGGGTGGGACGATATGCCCTTTTGGGATTATACAATGTCTTCTGAGGGCGTGAATGTGACTGGCGAGTATAAGGACATGGCAATGTTGGGGATGGACGCCGCAATTCCAATCAAGGAGACAGTCCTCCGCATGGAAGCGGCTTTCTTCCCGAAGCGACATTTTCAAAAATCTAGCGGAATTATTATAGAAGAAAAAATGCTTTCTGCTGGAAAAGGCTCTTCCGGCTCAGTTGAAAGCTCCCTTCAGCGCAACGAAGTTTCTGCCCTTGCAGGTCTTGACTGGATGCCTGAGAGCTGGACTTTCACCGCGCAATATTACTGCGACTATGTTTTTGGAGAGCTTGAAAATCTTGAGCGGGAAAAAGCCCTGCAGCATGGAGCGACTTTGAGCGTTTCAAAAAAACTTCTGTCAGACACACTTGAATTAAGTTTCAGTGGAGTTCTTGGTCTGAATGATTTTGACAGTTTTATAAAGCCTGCTGTAACTTACAGCCTTTCGGATCAGATAAATCTTTCTGGCGGAGCTTACATTTTTATTTCTGGCCCGGATAAAGACGGTCAGTACGGCTCATACAAGGATTTAAGTACGGGTTACATAAAATGTAAATTCAGTTTCTAGAAAAGCAGCGAAATATGAAAAAAACGATTTGGGACACATTCGCACCGATTTACGAATGGGCTATGAAAAGTCAGAAAAATATTTACGATTTTCTTTACAGACAGATTTCAATAGCTTCTTTTGATAAGACAGTGCTGGAACTTGCGACTGGACCTGGCATGTTGCGCGTCATATAGCTCACAGTGCTTTTGCCATGGGAAGATGCACCTTCTCCATTGTGACAAGCATGAGCCTTCCGAGTAATCCCTTTGGATTTCCGAAATTATCAGTGAATGACATTTTTCCCTTCCCTTACCATTCAAAGGTTGCCCAGCGGTCGTTCATCTTTGGAAGAAGTTTTGCAAAAAGCCAGCCGCCGAATGAGTGTTTTTTCATTTCCTCGTTAAAGCTGTGTTCTTCCACAAAACGGATTCCCTCGCACAAGTCTGCGATTTCCTGACCACTCCAGGTTCCGCTTTTAAAGACTGCCTTCGTATTTTTTACTGTGTCGTGATATTTCTGATTTTTGACCATGAGAGGATTGTTCTGCTCGGCAATCAGAGTTCCGTTTGGGAAATTTGTTTTTAAAACAGAAAGGAGTTTTGCAATTTCTTCAAGAGTGAGATACATGAAAAGGCCTTCGGCAAGGAAAAGCACTTTTGAGTTCGTTTTTGCGATTTCTGCTTTTACCGCTGCACACCAGCTGTCTTCAAGAACGCTTCCCGGAAGCATCGAAACCCGCTCTCGCTCACTAAAAACTTTCTTTCTAAGCTCGATAGAATCCGGCAAATCCAGGTCAAACCAGAAGATTGAGCCGTTGTCCACGCGGGAAAAACGGTTGTCAAAGCCCGCTCCCATGTTTACTATTACAGCGGAAGGATTTTTTGCGATAAAATCTTTTACCATGCGGTCAAGCATTACGGTTCGGGCAATTACTCCCTCATGTGACATAAATTTGTCGTATGGAGCCGTGTCGATGCCAAGATTCTTAATCATCTCGACTGCAACTTCATCACGGACACGAGGATTTTTTCGCAGACTCTCGTTTGCCTTGATTGCCACTGGAATCAGAGCCGTTGTCTCTACATCACCTAAAGAAATTGTCATTTTTTACATCTCCTGTTAGTTTTAGCTAACTTATATTTATAACAATGTTATATCCTTGTCAAGATATTCATTCCTCACCTATTTCAGAGAAAAATCCATTACAAAAGTAAGGGAGAGTGCTTTTTGTCCCTTTGCCATTTTTTTGAACGGTGCAGATTTTTTTATTGCGGAAAGACATGCTTCGTTGAGGACCTCGTGCTCGCATTTTTCCAGGATTTCTGTTTCCGAAAGACTTCCATCGGGATTGATTACAAGATGCACACGAACTTTTCCTTCAAGTCCTTTTGAACGGGCGGAATAAGGATATGTTTTTTTGGATGCAATTCGTCCGAGCGCGTAAGATTTGTAGCTTGCAAGGGCTTTTTTTTCTGAATCAGAAAGAACTGGCTCTGCATTTTCTGAAATGCCTTCTGTTGAGTCTGATTCTTCACTGCATTCCGCATTTTCCGCGATTTCGTTTTCTGTTTGCTCTTCTATTTGATTTTCGTGAGTTTCTTCGATTTTTTCTTCAATTTTCTGCTCGCGCGGAATCATATTTTCTTTTGACTCGGTGAGTTTTTTTTCTAATTTCTGAACTGGCGCGACTTTCTTTCTTTTTTTTGTCATTGTGACGACTGAAACTGTATTTTCAAGGCTAGATTCTCTGGTAACAATTCCATCTGACTGGAAATTCCATAAAGGAGCGATAAAAGTCACACAAACGAGAAAAAATGTGCAAAGACCAGAGCAAATCCAGCGGCTTTTTCCGCAATACAATTTAATCTTCAAGACTTTCATGGACAATTCCTATCCGGCTTATCCCGGCATTCTGGATTTTTGTAAGAATCTGAACGATATGCTCAAAATCAACCGTGCGCTCACATTCAAGAGAAAGCGCAATATTCGGATTTTCAGCGTACAATTTTGAAAGTGTCGGCTCAAGCTCTTCCAACGAGATGATTTTTCCGTCAAGTTCCATCTGGCTTGTATTTACGGCGAGAACTTTTGTGGAATCCTGCTGCGTACTTTCCGTTGTCTCCTCCGTCCGAGGCAAATCAAGCGGAAGCGAAGTCTTTTTGAACTGAGTCGAGACCATAAAAAAAATCAAAAGAATAAAAATCACATCAATCAGAGAAGTAATATTAACAGTCAATTCTTCTTCGTTATGTTTCAGAAATTCCAGATTCATCATAAATTTTTCCTTTCAACTTTCCACTTTCCGTTTTCCACTTTCACCTTTCTACTTTCAATTTTGCTCCGAGCCTCAAAGTCGTGCCGTCCTCAAGGCCGTAATATTTTTCCTGATTCTCACCGTTCGTTCCTTTCTTGAAGTGCTTGTTGCCAAGAATGTTGTCCGCACCGAAATACACTTCAAGTTTTTCATCAAAGAATTTTTTCGAAAGGCTTGCATTCAGCATGAGATAGTCCGGAGAATAATAATCCGTTCCAGTGCTCAAAAGCTGCTTTGAATTCCATTGCACGTTTGCACTAACCGAGGTTTCAATCACAGGAATCAAATATTCTGCGCCCGCCGTAACTCTGTGCCGCACCCGCAAGGCCAAATCCTGCCACTCGTCACTTGAATCATTAAAAGATTTTGCCTCTGTGAGAGCATAGCCAATTTTTCCTTTGAACCGCTCAAGTTCCGTGCAGGCCGAGACTTCCCCGCCGTAAGTGATTGCCTTGTCAACATTCTGATACTCGCGGATTTGCGGTGAAGAAGTTGCATCAATCACAACGCTGTCAATCAAATCGATGATGTAATTAAAATAACCGCCAAGATTGATTTTGAAGTAATTTGCTACATTTTTTTCGATTTCAGCATTGAGACTGTGTGACTTTTCACTTTTCAAATCCGGGTTTCCGTAGAGAATGAAATTCCCGGCACCAGGCGCATAGCTGTGACGGAAAATCCAGTGTTTTTCTTTGAGCGAAGGCATTTTATAGCCCATTCCGTAAGAAAGCCGGAACGCCGTGTATTCTGTCGGAGCGTATTTCAGGGCAAGTTTCGGAGTCGCCATAAAATTTGTGCTGCTGCCCTGAATCTCAGGCGAATAATTCAGACGGAATCCCGGAACAACAGAAAGTTTTTCGTCAAAAAGCAAAATCGTGTCCTGCGCAAAGAAAGCGGTTTCAAGGGCATATTTTCTCTCACCAAAAGAAGAGCCGTCGATTGATTCCAAATCTGCGTTCGCACCGAAAATTAAATCATTCGATTCGTTGAGCTTCCAATGAGCGCGGATGTCACTTTCCCAGTCACAAGAATTGGAGTCCGTGCTTGAAGATGAAGAATAAACTCCCGCCTTAACATCGTAACTCGTCTTCATGTAATAGAATTTTCCGGCAGAAAATCCGTCAAGGTAAAAATTGTCGCCGAAAATGTATTTGGCGTTCAATCCCCCTTCCCCACGAAAAGACCGGTAATCCATCTCGGCCCCTTTGTCGTAGCCAGTTTTCGTAAAATTGCTTTTTTGGTCGGAATCTGCGTAAAGACCATAAATAGCGACATTTCCCCAATTATCTTTCCATGTGAGCGTGTCGCATGCAAATCCGAGAATTTTCTGCGTGTTCTCGAAGTAAGTGATTTTCCCTGCAAGAGCATCGAAAGTCGTTTTTTCTTTTCCTGGAACATAATTGAGACATGCTGCAAGAGAATTTGAAAGATTTTTTCCGCCAGCAAAGAAAGTTCCAGCCAGATAATTTTTCCAGTTCGAGATTGCAGGTGAATATCCGAATTCTTCCGTAAGACTGCCAGAAATTTTCACGTTTTCTTCAGAATCTGCATTTTCCGCATTTTTTTTCGTGATGATGTTTATCGTTCCGCCCATCGATTCACTTCCGTAAAGAACAGAATCCGCGCCTTTCGTGACTTCAATCCGCTCGATGTTCTCCACAGGAATCTGAAAAATCGGAGTCGAGCCGTCAAAATCAGAAGAAACAGCCACGCCATCAATCATGATTTTTACATAGCCGTTTCCAAGCCCCTGCATCGAAATCGATTCGTTTGCGTTTCCTGCGCTTGCATTGCTCACGGTGATTTCCGGGAGATTTTTAAGCGCGTCACCTACCGTTTTCGCACCCGATTTTTGAATTTCTTCCTCACTAACGACAGATTTTTGTTCAACCAACTCGCTGATTTCCTGAACAAGTTTTTGAGCCGAAACTTCAATAACGGCATCTTCTTCTTCGATGACCTGAGACCGTGCATAACCGGTAAAAAACAAAGAAAAAGCTGCAAAAGGAATCAAAACTTTATTTTTAAATAACAAGGAGCGCAACATTAGAAGACCCTAATTTTAGTTATTTTTGTCTAACTTTTATAAAACACAAATAACATAATATGATTTTCAAAAACTTTGTCAATATTATTTTTATTTTTTTCACACCGCAAACAACATCTCATAATTGCAAAGATTAACTTCATGCCCTATAATTTTCTTATGGCAGAAAATACTTTGCAGAAAATCCATGAGATTGCATCAGCCGAATTTTTGGAAAAAGGCTTCCGTGGGGCATCTCTTCGCGAAATTGTCAAAAAGGCTGGAGTCACGACCGGCGCATTTTACGGCTATTACAAAAGCAAGGAAGAGCTTTTTTCGGCAATGGTAAAAGAACCTGCTGATTATGTTGTGAATCGTTTCAAGTCGCTTGTCGAAGAGTTCATGCAGCTTCCAAAAGAAGAATGGGCAAAAAATATGGCAACCTATTCCAAAAAAGGCATAACCCAGATTTACGAATATGCTTTTGAGCACAAAGATGCTTTCCGTTTGCTTCTGAATGCGAGCGAAGGAACTGAATTCGGCAACTTTATTCACAATCTGGTCGAGCAGGAAATAGAAATCACGCACATTTTTTACAAAGAAATGGAAGCTCAGGGCTATAAACCTTACGCCTTTGAGCCAACTCTTGAACACACGATTATTTCAGGCGAATTCTCCGCACTTTTCGAGCTTATTGTCCACGACATTCCTTATGAAGAAGGCCTGAACTGCGCCGAAAAAATCCATGACTTTTACGAAGCCGGCTGGCAGTCCGTCTTAAAGCTGAACTAAATCACAATCTGATTTTCATTGACCTTAATTCCATTTTGTGCTATAACATCGTTACATATCACCGTTATAAAACATTATTATATTACAAAACGAGGTAAAAATTATGGCATTTTCTAACAAATGGGTTGCTTTTGGTGTTGGCGTCGCTGCAGGTGTTGCTGCTGTTGCATTGGTTAAAAATCCAGCTTTCAAAAAAGCTTGTGCAGCTGTCGTTGGAAAGGGCTTGCAGCTCAAAGACGATGCATGTGCTTTTGCTGAGTCTGTAAAAGAAGACGCACAGGACATCGTTGCCGAAGCAAAATACAACAATTCAAAAAAAGCCGAGGCTAAGGCATAAAAAGCGCGGCGGAGCAAAGCTGGTTCTCAAAAACATGAGCTGAGATTTTCACTCCGCCCAATGACCGTTTACACGAGGCAAAATCTTGACCGTCACAATTCATCATGCTCTGCCTGGCCGAATCCGCATTCACTACGATTTGCACGAAATTACACCCAGGCAGGCAATTCTCGCACAGAGCCTTATCGCCGTTCAGGAAGGAATTATCGATATTTCCGTCAACACGAACATCGGCTCTTATCTGATTATCTTTGATTCTTCCGTTATTTCTCAGTCCCAAATCGAAAATCTCTTTAAGGCTCTTGGCTCAAAATATCTTGACGACGAAAAGCTGCTTGAAGCCGTCGCCCAGATTCCGATTACAGAAAGCATCATGAGCATTTTTATCAGCACGATGATAAATCATTTTGCCAAAAAACTGCTCCCGCTTCCGCTCAGGCGTCTTTTGCTTTTTACGAACATCGTTCCGCGAGTTGGTTCTGCTTTGGGAATGTGCTTCAGACATGGAAAGATTTTCAGCACACAGATGCTCGATGCGGCGGCTCTTACCACGGCGGCTTTCACCGGCAACACGAACACGGCTTCTTCAATCTCAATGCTCCTCAATTTGGGCGAAGAAATTGAAGAAGTCACTAAGCGGGTTTCTTACGGAAACCTTGCCCACAAACTTTTGATTTCTGACGAGCCTGTTCATATTCTGGTGGATGGTCAGGAAAAAACAATTCCGTGCGAGGCTCTCAAAAAGGATGATCTGGTTATTGTTCGCGAAGGAAGCATGATTCCGTGTGACGGCACGGTAGAAAAAGGCGAGGGCATGGTAAATCAGGCC
>NZ_JAFRNB010000055.1 GCF_017430385.1 Treponema sp. | reverse complement strand
GTTATTTGCTGCAGTCATGAATCCGAGTGACTGGATTGTTTTTGTTCCAGTGTTTTCGCTATCGTCCAGGAATGCAACTTTACCAATCTCAAAAATCTTTTGCGGGAAGATTGCGTTTGCAGCGGCACTTTCGGCACGGAGCAATGAAGCGATGATTGACGGACGAACGAACTGATAGTTTTCGCTCATCGGGTTGAGAATTTCGATTACTTTGTCAGCAGAAATGTTCATGCGGTCGATATAATCTCGTTTTGAGCCGAGATAATTGAAAATCATCTCCTGATAGCCCAAGCCGACCATGATTTCTTTTGTCTTTCGGCTGAAAAGTGTAACGTCAGAAAGCTTACCGATTGTGAAGTCGTTCGGCTTCTGTGGCTTGAAGTAGTCGAGAGTCATGCCAATCATTACATCTTCGATAACGTCAACTTCGTGGAGGAAGTCGTTGCGGTATGGAGCCGGCTGAACTGTGAATTCAACATCAGTTTTGTTTGTGGCACAGTATTTTGCTGTAGTTTCGTTTGTTGGAATGTCTTTTGCAACAACATCGTTGTCCATGCGGCTGAGTGCGTCGAGAACCTGCTCTTTTGTGAGGTCGCTGCCCAGCTTTTTGTTGATTGCGGCCAGAGTTGCCTTTGCTTCTTTCTGGAAGTAGAACGGAACAGTGATTTCTTTGCCAAAGCCTGTTTCGTAAGGATGAACGACTTTTACTGGCAAAATTTCGTATCCTGCATCGTGGAAGTCACAAGCGACGATATTTGCGGCGAGAATCAAGTTCTCCATGTTGTCGCCTGTAAGCTCAACCATCAGGTCCTTGTCTCCAACCTGAACTGCTCCAAGTGTTGCTGAGTTGATGATTGGTGCCATAGAAAGAACTTCGTTTTTGTCATCTGTGAGGAGCGGGAATTTTTTTAAGCCCTCGAGAATCCAACCAAAATCCTTTCCTTTTGGATGCTCAGTGAGAATCTGACGGCAAGTCATCGGTGCGTCACAAGCGAGTGGCACGAATGAAGTTTTGTCCGGATCAACAGCCTTGTAATGGCATGGCCACTTAATCTGGCTCATTCGGTAAACGCCCATAGAAATTGACTTTCGTTTGCGGCCGAAGTTCCAGCAGAGCTTTTCCTGAGTCTGGATGATGTCTTTGAGCATCGGATCGTCGATTGGTTTGCCAGAAATTACGAAGCTGACCATGAAAGGTCGAACATCTTTGAGGCCTTCTTCGACAGTGATAACACGGTTGCCATTGTCTTTGATTGCCCCGGCTTTTGACAAAAATTTTGAGTAGTCAGAGCGTTTTGCGCCTTCGTGCAAGCGGAGCTGACGGGTAACGCCGCCGGTTGACCACAAATCAGGGCGGTTTGTATCGTTAAGTTCGATTTTAATTACACGCTCGTCCTCGCTCTGGCTCATGTCTGGCTTTTCGTCAAGCTCAGCCTTTCCACAAGTGAGTTTTCGTTCAAGTGTGTCGTAATCGTATTTTTTTCCAAGAAGATTAAAAAACAATTTTTCGTTTACTTCAATTTTTGGCATAGTGTTCCTCGAATTTTATTCAATAGAAACTATATTATATAGAAAAAATTAAGCGCAATCAACGGCTTGCGAATTTCTGTCAAAAATCTATTCGTAAGGAAATGCTTGTTCCAGAAAGTAAGGCTTTTTTTAATATATCATTGTCTTCTGCTGAGGCGAGTGATTCTGATGCCGAGCCAACTGTAGAATATGACGAAAATGCTGCGTTCAAGAAATCTTTTGTGCTTTGATTTAAGATTGTCGCCGCAACCATTTTTGTCAGTCTTAATGTCGGAATAAAATTTTTGTGTATGTTAAATTTATACGAAATTTCTGTGATTCCTGCGAATACATGCATTCCCATGGCATCTGGTAAATTTAGTGGGCCGTTGTCGGAGCTTCCGTCAAAGAAAATGCTCTTTTTGTATTTATAAGCATAATCTCCAGAAGCATAATTTTTCATACAATAAAAGTAGATTAAATCGAGGGTAAAACAGAGACCCCCGCGTTTGAATTCGAGCGAATTTCCCAAAGACACAAAATTGAATTTTTCATCAATATTTCCGCCGGCAAATTTATATGGAAATAATAAGTATTTTTGAGTTGATGATGTAAGATAAGCATTGCCATTCAATGAAAGGTAAGCGTAACCCAAAAAAGGTTTAATCATGAATTCATCACGGACAGGAAGATAAAATTCTTTTGCCAAAAAAGCTGAAAGAAGTTGAAGTTTTGATTCTCCAACATTAATTCCCTCATTTGTGTCGATGTCGAATGTCAGTTTTCCGCCAAGAGTAAAAAATTCAAAGCCATAAGGAAGTTTAAGCTGAGTTTTACCGCCAAAAAGAACTAAATTATCCGGCTTTCCATAAAAATAATACAAATCTCCTTTTTGAACATTTGCTTTTCCGAAAATAAAGTCTGTGCTGAATTTTAAATCGGTGTCAAATAATGAAAAATTAATGTCACCGCCAAAACTCATGAATTTTCCACAACCGTCATTTAAGCTGAATCTTGGAATTTCATCGAAGATTTTTAATTCCCCGGGAAAGGAAAAGGAAGAAAAACTATAGCGGACTGCATAAAAATTTCGTTTAAATTCAAAATCGGCAGAACCATATTCCAATTTGCCGTTTAACATTGCCCGGTCAGAATTTCCATAGAGATAACACCCGCCGATTTTGAATTCTCCCACTTTTGTTTTTGTGTCAACTTCTAATCGTTCTGTATGAAAATAACTGGAACTGCTTGGGGTGTAAAATAAATATCCAAAACGAGAATCAATTGAAGGTGAAATTGAAAAATCTGGAGAAAACTTGATTTCAGAAAAAGCCGCCCTTATCAGCGAGAGCAAAATAAGGGCAGCAAAAAGAACCTTTTTCATTTATGACTTGGTAATAATTTTTAATTATTTACCATTGTAGTTGAACCGTGGAAATCGAAGATTTTTATAAATCTAGTTTTATCAATTTTTGCAGATGTAATCGTATCAAATTGGTTTTCTGCGCCTTCAATTCCTGGAAGAGCCTGTGTTATGATGTCTTTGTTAATCAAAATTCCGACTTCATACCAGATTTCTTTTCTTGTATAAGAATAAGAAGGTGATGAAGTTACTGTTAGAGTCTTTCCTGCATCATTTGCTACTGTTGTCGCGAAGTTTGAGATTGAGCCTGTAAGCTCTGTGATTTCGCTTTCCGAGTGATTGTTGATAGGGTTTGAGCCATTCCATCCAGTTGTTTCTTCAAAACGCTTGTAATAAATTTTGACTTTTTCTTTATCTGTGCTTCGCTCTATGATGTTTGTAAAATATCCAGGAGTAAAGACTTTTCCTAAGTCGATACCGAAAAATGCTTCGGATGCGGTTGTCGGGAAAGTTCTTGGATTAGGCTCTTTTGGGATATAGAAAATTGAACCGTTGTCCAAAGCGGCTTTTGCTTTTACAGCTCCGTCATAATAAGCTGTGCCATATTCTGCGATTTTGTCCTTTACAATCTGCGGATAAAGTGTTGAAGTTTTAATTTCGTTGTAGCATGAAATGACTCTACCGGCTGCTTCTGAGAACATTGTTTTTGCGGCTGCGAGCTTTGTTGCGTCTCGGACAGAAAGTGTTTTCGCTGTCACTGAATCATTGATTGCTTTTACGATTTTGTCTTTTTCTGCATTGTTTTCAGCAGGGCTTGCCTCTAAAGAGATTTCTGCACATTTCAAATCCGCGCTCAAATCATAAGAAGCTACGAAAGTTAATGCCGCATCACACGCTTCAAGGGCTGCAGAAAGAATCTGCATTTCAGTTTTGCTGATTGTTACGGAATCATCTCCGATATACTCGGCGAGTCTGAGATTGCGAATAAATGTTGGATCGAGAGTTGTTGTTCCAGTACCCATAGAATCAACGATTTTCCTTATGGTCTCATTTTTGGCGTGAACAATTTTTATAAGCTTATCAATTTTCTCGTTTGCGCCTTGTTCATTATTTGTTATGAGATTTGCATAAATTAGATAGAGCCAAGTTTTGTAGCTCTGTGTCGTTCCGACAATTGTATCTTTATAGTACTGGCTGGAAGTTACCCAGTCAGGAACTGCTAGCTCCGGGAGATAAAGAATTTCGCCTAAAATATTTTTCCTGTAAGAAGATGTACTATTGTAAAGGTAAGAAGTTAAAGATGCTTTTGCTTTCTTTTGTGCAAGTTTAGGAACGATATTTGATTTATATGCAAGATAGTTACCTTCGTTTGAGAGAGAGTAATTTATTATATACCCATAGGTGCTAGTCCATGTTCCATCGTTGTTTTTGTATGAATACCACATGTAATCAGTATTATACGAGGTTGTTTCTGTACCTGTTAATCTGACATATTTACCGTCAGTAGTTTTTGTAAGCTGATATTGAGTTTGACCTGAAGTATAATAAGAAGAAACATTGTACAAATAATCTGCGATTTCTGAATTTGCCTGTGTTTCATAAGCTGTTTTGTCAGTTAAGCTTGAATAGTAGCTGGAGAACGGAATCAGATAATTGCCGTTTGCATCAGGTGTAACATTTGTGAGATAAAATGTATTTTTGTCCATGACGGAAATATAATTTAAATAATATACCCAGGTTCCATCATGCAGATAATAGCTGTCCCAAGCAGGAACATTATTGCTCCATGAGTTTGTTGGTGTCGCCGAAACTCTTATGTAATTTCCCTCAGCGTTTTGCTCAAAGGTTGCGGCGTTAACATTTTTCAGCTCAGGATATTTTTTGAGCCATTCTGAATTGAAAACAGAGTTGAGTTTAGAAACAGGTGTTTTTAATTCGCTTACCCAAGCACTGTTGAAAATTGCATTTGGTGTTGCAGGATAATTTTTAGCTCCAAAATCATTCTTTATAATATCAACGACATCAGTATCTGTACTAAGCATTGCAAGTTCTGTGAGTGCATAATAAATCTTTGTAGTATCATTCGGGTCCAAAGCGTAAGCAGAGCGGAATTTTGAAAGAGTAGTGTCATAATCTCCAGAATTAAGAGCGGAATATCCTTCGTTGATAAGAACTGTAGAAGACTTATTTTTATCAGTTATTGGTACTTCAATTCCACCGATTGTTTCGGTTGTTGTGGGTGTTGAAGAACCTCCGTCATCACTTCCGTGTGAGCATGAAAACAATGAGAAACTCATTGTTAGTAACATGAATACAGCTGCGTGGATACATTTTATTTTTTTCATGTGAACTCCTCTAGGACTCAAATCAGATATAGAGACCTATATAAGTTATAATAACTCATTTAGGTTATTTAAAGCAAGATAGAACCTAAATGAGTAATAATTATACTATGAGTCCGTTTTGGAAGAATGTGAATGAAGAATTGCAATATCAGGGAATGAACATAAAAACTTTATCCGCTCTTACTGGAATTCCTTATACTACGATAACGAACGGAAGAAACAGGCCTGACAGTATTCCCACGGCTGATGTTGCTCTTAAAATTTCAAAAGTCCTAAACAAATCTTTGGAATGGCTTTTAGGCGAAAGTGTATTATTGCCAAAATCAAATGAAACAGATGTTTCTAGCAATGAAGAAAATGTGTTACAAAAATTGAATTTATATCATAAATACGAACGGTTGATTACAAGCCTTGAGAATCGCTCTGTTCGTACACAAACCGCATTTATAAATCTGGCTACGGCAATTAGCGAAGAATAAAACAGTTGAACATATAAGCCGTAGCCAAAAAATTCCTCGCAAGAATCATTTTTCCTGCGCTTCTTTTTCTGAGATTTCGATGAGGTTTCCGTCGCCGGAGCAGAATCGCCATGCAAGGTTCATTGCGTTTTCCCATACGCCGGATTTTCCTTTTTTTTCGATTTTATCCCCAGTTCGGCGGATAATTACCTTGCCGACCGGAAATTTGTAATATCTGGTTTTTTCTTCCATATTTATTTTGTGGTTGGATACGAAAACTCTTTGACACCAGCGGGAACTGGAATCTGCGCAAATAATTCGCTCTGCTTTCGTAAGGCTTCTGATTATTTCATAGTATTTGTGAGTTCCGTTTGTTTTCGTGTTATAAGATATTTTTGTGTGGAACTGCAATTCAAAAATCATTCCGTTCGAAGCTTTCAGGGTGGTGTTTATTCCCTGATAGTCATTGTCCTCCCTCGCCCATACTATTCTCCTGTTTGGTTGTTGGTAAAACGCTTCTTAGGAAAGCGGTGATTAATGAAAGAAGCTAAATGCTTAAAAGTTCCTTAATATACGATAACACATTTTCTTAAAAAGTGATAAAAAATTTTTGACCTCTTTCCTTTTCTGTGCAATGTGATATAATGAGTTGAAAATAAATGATAGCACCACTATCAATATACAGAAAATTTTAATCATTTTGCAATGGAGCGGTTATGGCGGAAGTTCGCGTTATTGAAGTTAAGGAAAATATCCTTGCTGACAACGACAAGGAAGCCGAGGTTTTGCGGCAGAAACTCAAATCTAAGAAAACTTTTTTGATGAATCTCATGTCATCGCCGGGGAGCGGAAAAACTACTACTTTGCTCCGAACCGTTGAGGCTCTCAAGGACAAAATCAAAATCGGAATCATGGAAGCTGACATTGATTCGAGCGTGGATGCCGAGACGATGGCAAATGCGGGCGTAAAGTCAATTCAGCTGCACACTGGCGGAATGTGTCACTTGGATGCGGCAATGACCGAGCAGGGCTTGAACGAGCTTGGCTCAGACGGCTTGGATCTGGTCGTGCTTGAAAATGTCGGAAATTTGATTTGCCCGGCAGAGTTCGACACTGGAGCGGCAAAGAATGTGATGATTCTTTCGGTGCCGGAAGGTCATGACAAGCCGCTCAAATATCCGCTCATGTTCAGCAAAGTTGATGCGCTGATTATCAACAAAATCGATGTCATGCCGTATTTTGATTTTGACATGGAAAAACTGCGAGAATATGTTGGAAAACTCAACCCCAATGTGAAGATTTTTCCGATTTCAGCAAAAACTGGCGAGGGAGTTCAGGAATGGACTGACTGGCTTTTCGAAGAAGTGAGTGCACATAACAAATAGATTCACGCGCGGGATTGACCGACATCCTGTCGTGACAAGAATTTTTTAACAAAAATTCTTGCGGAATGACGGTCTTTTACCCGCATCCGTGCGGGCATTAATTAAAAATTGTGCGGAAAGCCCGGAGGCAGTTGATTCGCGCAATATTATAAAAAAAAGAGGTACGAAAATGGCAGAAAAAGAAACGGTCCGACCACTTATTTTGAAGCTTGGGCAGAAAATTACTGACCGACTTGGACGAAAAATTAACGAAAATGACCCGGAATATTGGGGATTGAATGAAATTGTCACGGATGAAATGGCTGAAGTCGCGCTCAAAATGGATGTGCGAAAGCCGGTGACTTTGCCGCAGATTGCCAAAAAGACCGGAAAGGACGAAAAATATCTCGAAAAGCTCCTTATGGACATGGCGATGGCGGGCCTTATTGAATACAACTGGGAAAACCCGAAACGCGAAAAACAGTACATCCTGCCGATGTTCGTTCCTGGAAGCGCGGAATTTACCAACATGAATCAGAAGCAGCTTGAAGCGCACCCGAAATTGGGTCGTTTCTTTGAGCGAATGAGTTTTGAGCCGCTTACTAAGGTCGTGCCGATGGTTCCGGAGGGGGGTGCCGGAATCGGTATGCATGTTATTCCTGTAGAGGCTGCGATTGAGACTGAAAATCAGAGCGTTTCGGTTGAGCACATTTCTCACTGGCTCGACAAATACGACGGAAAATATGCGGCTTCTCCTTGTTCATGCCGTTTGAGCCGACGCACTTTCGATGAAGGCTGTGCCGATGACCCGGAAGACTGGTGTATCGGTGTCGGCGATATGGCGGATTATCTCGTTGAGACAAAACGCGGTCATTATGTTACCCGCGAGAAGGTCTTGGAGATTTTGAAACACGCCGAGGAATGTGGATTTGTTCATCAGATTACGAATATTGACGGCGAGAACAAGATTTTTGCCATCTGTAACTGCAACGTGAATGTTTGTTACGCGCTCCGAACGAGCCAGCTTTTCAATACACCGAATCTTTCGCGCTCAGCTTATGTTGCCCGTGTTGAATCTGACAAATGTGTTGCCTGTGGCCGATGTGTTGAATATTGCCCGGCTGGTGCGGTTAAGCTTGGTCAGAAACTTTGCAAAAAAGATGGAACTAAGGTCGAATATCCTAAGCACATTTTGCCGGATGATCACAAATGGTCTGAGAAAAACTGGGATGTCGATTACCGAAACACAAACCGAACTAACTGTTATTCGACAGGAACTGCGCCATGTAAGACAGCCTGCCCGGCTCACATTGGAATTCAGGGCTATTTGAAGATGGCAAGCGAAGGTCGTTACACTGAGGCTCTGGAGCTGATTAAGAAAGAAAATCCGTTCCCTGCCGTTTGTGGCCGAATTTGTAACAAACGATGTGAAGCAGCTTGTACTCGCGGAACGATTGACGAAGCGATTGCTATTGATGAAGTAAAGAAATTTATCGCTCAGAAAGATTTGGACTCTTCAACCCGGTTTATCCCGAAGAAGGTGATTCCTTCAAACCGTGGTGAATTTGAGCAGAAGATTGCGATTATCGGCGGCGGTCCGGCTGGACTTTCGTGTGCGTTCTACCTTGCCGAAAAAGGCTATCGCCCGACTGTTTTCGAGAAAAACAAGATTGCTGGCGGTATGCTTGTTTACGGAATTCCAAGTTTCAAACTCGAAAAAGATGTCGTTCAGGCTGAAATCGATGTCATGAAAGAAATGGGCGTTGAGATTAAAACTGGCGTTGAAGTTGGAAAAGATGTTACGATTCAGCAGCTCCGTGAGCAGGGATACAAAGCTTTCTACATTGCGATTGGCTGTCAGGGCGGTCGAAAAGCCGGAATTCCTGGCGAGGATGCCGAGGGCGTTATGACTGCGGTTGATTTCCTTCGCACTGTTGCTGATAATCACGATTACAAAGTGAGCGGAAAAACTGTCGTTGTTGGTGGCGGAAATGTTGCGATTGATGTTAGCCGTACTGCATGGCGATGCGGCGGAACTGATGTCGAGCAATTTTGCTTGGAGCAGCGCAAAGAAATGCCTGCAACTGTGGAAGAAATCTACGAAGCCGAAGAAGAAGGAATCAAAATCAACTGCGGCTGGGGGCCAAAAGAAATTCTTACTGAGAACGGAAAAGTCAAAGGAATCGTGTTCAAAAAATGCGTTTCTGTAAAAGACACTACTGGCCGATTTAATCCGACTTATGATGAAAACGACACAATCACCGTTGAGTGTGAAAATGTGTTCCTTTCGATTGGGCAGAGCATCGTTTGGGGCGACATGCTTGCTGGAACAAAAGTCGAGCTTGGACGCGGAAACGGCGTTGTTGCTGACGGCGTGACTTACCAGACTGCCGAGCCAGACATTTTTGCAGGCGGCGATGTTTACACAGGCCCGAAATTTGCGATTGATGCGATTGCGGCTGGCAAAAAGGCAGCGATTTCTATTCACAGATTTGTTCAGCCGCATTCGAGCATGACGATTGGCCGTGACAAGCGCGAATTCATCGAGCTTAATAAGGAAGATATTTTCGTCAAAGGCTATGATGACACTCCTCGTCAGATTCCGGGCAAAAAATCAATCAGCGAAGTCGGAAGCAAATTCAAGGAAACACAAGTTTGCCTTACCGAAGAGCAGATTAAAAAAGAGACTGCCCGCTGCTTGAGCTGTGGTCAGAGCGTTGTTGATGAAAACAAGTGTATCGGCTGTGGCGTGTGTACGACAAAATGTGCGTTCGACGCAATCCACTTGCACCGCGAGCATCCGAACGCAAGCCGCATGATTGCGAGCGAGGATAAATTGAAGGCAATCCTCCCGAACATGCTAAAACGCGAAATCAAAGTTCTCTTGAATCCGAATCGAAATTCACTGGATAAGTAATGCACGAACTTGGAATTGTCTTTCATGTTATTAAACGACTCGAAAATCTTGCTGAGGAGCAGAAGCTTGCCCAAATTCAGAGCGTAACGCTTGAAATCGGTGAGGTCAGCGGAGTTGTGCCCGAATATCTGGAAGATTGCTGGAAATGGGCTGTCAAAAAGACCCAAATCATGCAGGATTCCAGCTTGAAAATCGAGACAATTCCTGCCGTGACAATTTGCAACTCATGCGGAAAAACTTACGGAACTGTCGAGCATGGAAGGACTTGCCCGCACTGTCAAAGCGAGGACACCGTGCTACAGACAGGCAACGAGATGAACATCAAGCAAATTGAAGCGTGCTGACCCTTCGACTCCGTTCAGGGAGCAGGGGACGGCACACTCAGGAGGATAAAATGTTATTTCAAATTTATGGAAATGCGGCTTTTGCTCAGCTTTTGGGCTGGTGTGCCGTATTTGTCGGACTGATTCTTGCAAATGAAATCGCCCGAAGAACAAAGGCTGGCGGAATCGCGCTCTTGGTTGCTCTCCCGCTTGCTCTCACAGCTTACTTCATTGTGGTTGCCGTTGCGGCAGCTGGTGGTGCTGAATGGGCTTTGAAAAATCAGACCTATCTGTACATGAACGGCTGGTTCCATTACGCAAAACTGTATGCGGCTGACATCGGTTGTATCGGTTTCATGGTGCTTAAATACAAATGGGGAAAGCTCGGAAAATCTCACGCTTTCAAAGCATGGCCTTTCGTAATCGTTGGAATCAATATTTTGATTGCAGTTGCTTCTGACTTTGAGAGCGCAATCCGTGGTTCGCAGGCTTTTGTTGCGACTGGCGACCGCTGGTGGAAATCTAGCGAAAATGTATGGCTTTACGGTGGCTGGTGGAACTGGACAAACGGAATCGCAGGTATCATCAACATTCTTTGTATGACTGGCTGGTGGGGAATTTATTCTTCAAAAGACAAGCATCATCAGGATATGCTCTGGCCTGACATGACAATCTGGTTCATTCTTGCTTACGATGTATGGAATTTCCAGTACACTTACGCAAATCTTCCGACACACAGCTGGTATTGCGGTGTTGCGCTTCTTCTGGCTCCGACATTCGCGGCTGCGTTCTGGAACAAGGGCGGCTGGATTCAGAACCGAGCAAATACGCTGGCTCTCTGGTGCATGTTCGCCCAGGTGTTCCCTCTTTTCCAGATTAAAAATGCAACAGCTGTTTTGCCAACTCTCTATCAGGGAGCCGCTGAAGCTGGAATCAATGCGTTCGACATGACAGCAATCAATTCTGCCGCAGAACTCGCTGCAAAAGGAATCACGGCAAATCCAGTTCCGCAGGGCGTTGTCTCAATTCTCGCTCTCGCAATCAATGTTGTTGCACTCGCAGTGATTATCAAGCGTTCAGTTCAGCAGAAGAAAAATCCGTACACCAACGAGATTTTTGTCGGTACAAAGGATTACGAAGAAGCAATGGCACGAGCAGAACGCTAACAGACAGAAAAACAAAAAGGAGCCTCGTTATGAAGCTCCTTTTTTTATGGGCGCAATCAACTGGCTGCCGCTGTTCCGCGCTTCGCTAACGCTCATTGCCGCAAGCGGCAACTAAAGGCGCTCCATAGCGGGCGCGGCATTTTTTTGTTCCTTGCGAATTTTATTTCTTCAATAAAGCCTTTCTTACAATTCCTTTCGGGTCTTTTACGAGCAGAATCACGAGCCAAATTACAAGGCCGAACGCTACGACAGAAAGCCCCAGGAACAAATCGTTGAGCATATCGAGCGGAGCTGGTGTGAAGAATTCTGCCCCTGCCTCGCCGTACTCAAAAATTGCATCGATGAGCCACATCAAGGAAGCTCCCCAATACATAAAGCAGAGAGTGCTCACTTTAAGCTCTCGTGCTGATTCGTTTTTATACCAGATTGCCGTGCAGATTGCGGCTGCAAAAACAGTTGTCAAAAGTGTCATGCCAAGCCTCCTGCAAGTCCGGCTGTCCCTGTTGCCCCCGAAGAATCTTTTCGTTTTTCAATAAAACTTGAGACTGCGACCATAACGCCCCAAACTGCTGTTACGAGAACTGCCATTGAAACGCCGGCTGTTCCCATCTCGTGAAGCATTTCAGCCGCATTTCCGTCTTTTACTGCTGTGAGGAACGGAAAGAACGGAACGACCTCGCCGTGCCATACATGCTCAAAAGCAAGAAGAGCCGAGCCGCCCCAAAGCATTTTGTTGAGCCAACCGAGTTTAACAGAAAAAGTATTGTTCTTCTGTTTGAGAACTTTTTCCAAAACAGTTGTGACGATTGCTTCTGTCGTAGGAACCAAAAAACAAGCCATAGTATTCTCCTGAAAAAAAATCTTACTAAAAAAGTATATCAAATTACTGATAGTTATGCTATCACTTTTATAGTATAGAACAAAATCCGTAGAAAATTTATAATATTTCTATGGAAATTAACGCAAAACAGAGAAAACTTTTGGAAAGAAACGCCCAGCCTTTGAGTCCGTTGGTTCAGGTTGGCGGAGCCGGCGTAACAGAAAATCAAATCGCACAGATTTCACGGCTTTTGGGCGAGCATGAGCTTATCAAAGTCAAATTCAACGAGTTTAAGGACGAAAAACACGAGTTGAGCGGCGAAATTGCCGAAAAAACACAGTCAACGGCAGTCCGGCTCATCGGAAATGTACTGATTTTGTACCGCCCAGCAAAAGAAGAAAAAGACCGTCAGTTTGAGAAGGAACTGAACAAGCTGGCTAAATAAAAGTAATGAGGGGGGGGCTAACTTCCGTTAGTTAATTTTCTCCCCATTCAAAACAGCTTCAATCAGCTTGCCTTTTTTGTAGACGAGTTTGAGCGAAAAGAACGGCGCGTTTTCACGGAGCAATCTAAAGAAAATCTTGTCGCCTTCCCAAAGCTCCAGCTCGTCAATTTTGTCTATAGGATACCATTCAAGTTTTCCTTCATCGCAATCAATAATCTTGCCCTCAAAGCCTGTGGCCGTAAACAAATGCATGTATTCGGCCGGATCATCATCAGAAACAAAAGTCACGATTCCACGGAAACGATAATCAGTGAGATTAAGCCCCGTTTCTTCCTTCACTTCGCGCAAAAGGCAATCTTCCGGGCTTTCATGCTCCTCAAAATGTCCTCCCACGCCAATCCATTTGTCGTGATTGATGTCATTCTTTTTTGTAACTCGGTGCAGCATGAGATAGCAACCGTCTTTTTCGATATAGCAGAGGGTAGTGAGTTGGGATTTCATTTTATTTTCTCCAATAAATCCTGCGGAGAAATGGCAGGTATTTTCGAGTCGATGAAATCGTCCAAGTTGCGGGTAATTATATAATCTAGCTTGCAATTCTCAGCACATTGCATTTGTAAGCCGTCTTCCAAATCAGTCCAATTCTGATTGTTTATAAAAGATAAGATATCCTTTTTTGTTTCGGAAATGATTTCATTCCGGCTCAATAGAAGTTGAAGAAGTTTTTTCTTTTCATCAATTGGAAAGGACTTGTCAATTATGTAAAACAAATCGCAAATTGAGTGTACGGTGAGATAGGATTTTTCTCGACCAAACCAAATTTTATTGAGTAGTGTTTTAGCAGTTTCGTAAAAGTCTTCCCGCTTTAGAAACCAGTCCAAAATTATGTTTGTATCAATTAAGACTTCCATACTTTCCCTCAAAATACTCTTGTTTTGCGGAATCAGCGTCAATTCCTGCTCCCAAACCGCTGAAGTGTTCAAAGAGTGCGAGGTCGGTGGCTTCATTTGCTTGTGCCGCTTTTTTCTTTGATTGGAGAATGGAGTCTATTTTGTTTTTCAAGATTTCCAGCTGAAAGATTTGCAGCAAATCAACTTGTTGTGCGTATTGTTCAAATGCTATATCGCTCATTTTTCACCTCCGATTTAATTTTATCACACAAATTTTGCTTTTTCCATAATTATGCGGAGTATTATGTTTGGTAGCGGCGGTGATTTATGTATTTATTTTACCATGCTTCGCAAAACTTAGAAATTTCTCTCCAGAAATTACTTGCTGCATTTCCGAGTTCGGCTTTTCTAGGATAAATCGCATATTGAGCACAGACATAAATTGTAAATCCAAGAATTAAGGTAGCGATGATTTTCTTGAATAAAGTTCTTGACCTATATCCACATGAATATTCAAATGCGAAGTAAGAGAGCAGGCATAGAATTGAAGATATGGCAGCAAAAAACTGGTAAGAATTTTCCTTTAGGGACAGAATGGATGATAGTAAGAAATAGGCCAGAATCGAAACAACGATTAGAATAATTGGTAGAACTTTTTTGTAAACTCTTTTTGAATAGAAAGCAACGATAGATTTTAAAAGTGTGTATATTGCGATTGCGATTGTTGCAAATTGTTGTATTTGTTTTTCTGGAAATCCGTGCTCGGTTATCAACTCTGGTTTCAAAATCATGATAATTCCAGAGATAAAAAATAAGCTTGCACAGACATCCAGAAAGTTCAGTAAAAATGAGAATGCAGCTCCGTGCTTCTTTACTGTCGTTTGCTTTTCTTCGGAAGTTGATGAATCCTCATCATTTACGGATTCTTGGAAATCGGTATTTGATTCAGAAGTTTTGCTTGATTTTTCAAAGTCTTGGTTTGTTTTCTGAGTTTTTGAATCCGCTTCTTCCTCGAAGAC
>NZ_JAFRNB010000054.1 GCF_017430385.1 Treponema sp. | reverse complement strand
GAGCGACCACAAAATGTATGTCGCCCAGCTCGGTGCCAACGCGGAATACACTTTTGCCCGAACAAAATACGGCCGTTTCAGCCTGTGCGCGGGCTACACTTTTGAGTATGTGAAGAATAACGGCGTGAATAATCATATTTATCGTGGCGGCCTGGAGTATGTCAAAAAAGCAGATGGCAGTTATACTGCTGGCGGAAACACTTACGCAGACTGGGATGAGCTCAAAAAATCCAGCTACGTGCAGAATGCTGTCAAGGAAGCCCGGGAAAACTGGACAAAACAACTCTACGACAGCGTGAACAATTATATTTCAGTTTCGATGAAATATTCATACTAGGGAACCTCAGATTACACAGATGAGCACAGATTATATTTCTTTAATATGAAGTCTTTCTCATTTATCACGCTCTCTGTGAGCTCCAAAGCTCTGTGAGAAATTTAATCTGTGAAATCTGTGACATTTGTGGTTTAATAATAATCTGTGGAAATCAGTGCAAATCTGTGGATAAAATATAAATAAGGAAAAATTTATGGAATACACTAAATTTTATATCGGAAAAATCGGCGAGCTTATTCTTAAAGGCTCTAACATCAAGACTTTTGAGACACAGCTTGTCAGAAATACAAAGGCTTATCTCAAAAATGTGAATGCAAAGGTCTCTTTGCTGGCTGGCCGCCTTTATGTTGAGTGCGATGACGAAGCTTGTGAGCGGGTTGAATTCGCTCTTTCCCACCTGATTGGAATCACTGGCTGGGCTGAGGCTGTCATCGTAGAAAAAAATATCGAGGCAATCAAGCAGGAAGTTTTGAACGAGGCCATTAAAGCCCGCGATGAAGGCGCAAAAACTTTCAAGCTTGAGTCACGCCGAAGCGACAAGTCTTTCCCTTATGACCATTACGGAATCTGCTCAGAGGGTGCAAGCCTTGCTTACAATCAGAAAATCCTTGATGTCGATGTCAAAAATCCTGATGTCGTGATTATGGTCGAAGTGAGGGACCGCTGCTTCGTTTATTCAAACCGCACTAAGGGCCGCCGGGGCTTGCCGGTTGGCGTGAGCGGGAAGGGGCTTTTGCTTCTTTCCGGCGGACTGGATTCTCCGGTTGCAGGCTACAGAATGCTCCGCCGTGGCATGACGATTGACTGCGTTTATTTCCATGCTTATCCTTACACAAGCGATGAGGCTCGTGAGAAAGTTGAGCATCTTGCAGAAATTTTGAGCGGCTACGGACTCAGAATCCACATCAATACAATTCCGTTCACCGAAGTTCAGATGCAGATTAAAAAGAAATCTCCTGAAAACTACACGACTCTCATGCTCCGTTTGTGCATGATGAAAGCCGCAAACATGCTTGCTGAGCGAATCGGAGCAAGCTGTCTTATCACGGGCGAAAGCCTTGGCCAGGTTGCAAGCCAGACAATCGAAAATATGAGCTGCACCGAAAGCATGGCCGAATATCCGCTTTTACGTCCGCTCGTAGGTACTGACAAAGAAGAAATCGTTGAAATCGCAAAAGAAATCGGCACTTACGAGACTTCAATCTTGCCATACGAAGACTGCTGTGTTCTTTTCAGCCCGCGTCACCCGGTTCTGCGCTCAACGGTCGAGGAAGCCCAGAAAATTTACAAAGAACTTGAAATTGACGACTTGGTTCGCGAAGCATTCGAAAAACGAGAGATTAAGTTGTACGAAGTGTAAGATTTTGCGCTAGGGTATGGAGTGGTGGCGAAGCCAGTGCGATAGCACCGCGCGTTAGCAAGCCACGGAACACCCGACGGCGACAGCCGTAGCGCCCAGCTTTCCATTTTCCACTTTCAGTTTTCCGTTTTCTTATCTTGACAAAAAGACAAAAAATGTCATAATGAAATTATCTTAAAAATTATGGCATTTTTGTGCCCAAAAGGACTTCCCGATGGACTTGTCGAAATTTGAGAAAAATCTTGGTAGCAATCTTCCGCTTCTTTTTAAAGCAAAAGTGAATAAATGCCCGCACACAACGCTGCAGGCGGTTAAAAACAAGAGCGGAATGTTCGTGCGTTACAGCTATTCGCAAGTCTATCAGCATGTAATCGAGCTTGCTTCTGCCCTTAAAAAGCTCGGCGTCAAAAAAGGTGACAAAATCGGCCTCATGAGTGACAACCGCCGCGAGTGGCTTATCACTGATTTCGCGCTTCTTTCTCTTGGTGCGATTGATGTTCCGCGCGGTTGCGATTCGATGGGCGTTGAGATGCGTTTTATCCTCAATTTCGTCGAGGCTGAGATTTCTTTCTTTGAGAATGCAAGGCAGCTTGAAAAAGTTCTGGAAAATATCGAGGAAGTTCCTACTCTCAAAAAAGCAATTCTTTTTGATCACGCCGATGAAAAAACTCTCGAAGATGCCAAATCAAAAAATATCGAAGTAATTTACTATTCTATGCTCGAATCCGAAGGAACTGCCATCACAAAAGAAGAGTGGCAGGAAATTGAAGCCGGCATGGAGCAGATTACAAAAGATGATGTCGCAACGATTATCTTCACTTCGGGCACCACGGGGCTTCCAAAAGGCGTTCAGCTCACACACGATAACTATCTTGCTCAGTGCGAAGTTTGCCGAAGCGTTCTTGGTCTCATGCAGGCTGGGGATTTGTGGCTCACCGTTCTTCCAATCTGGCACAGTTTTGAGCGTGCTTTCCTTTATATGGTTGTCACTCTGGAGGGCGGATTCGCCTATTCAAAGCCGATTGCTTCCGTGATGATTTCAGACATGCAGCTGGTTCAGCCTCAGTGGATGAATGCCGTTCCCCGTTTGTGGGAATCGGTTGCACAGGGAATTTACCGCGAAGTCAAAAAACAGAGTGCGCTCAACCGTCTCATTTTCAAATATTCTGTTCATTTAGGGAAACTTTACTACAAGTCAAAGGCGCGTTTTTTGGGCCTGAGATGCCGCTATCACTGGTATCCGAGGATCATCGATTATGTAACAGGATTTTTCCCGTTCGTTCTTTTGTGGCCGTCACATTTCCTTGGCGAGCAGTTTGTGTTCTCTCGAATCCGGCAGAAGTTTGGCGGAAAGTTCCGTGCGGCAATTTCTGGCGGTGGTGCCCTTCAGCCTGAGACCGAGGATTTTTTCAATGCGATTGGATTCAAACTCCTCGAAGGTTACGGCATGACAGAGACCGCTCCTGTAATTTCTGTCCGAAACTCAAAACGTCCTAGAAACAACAATGTTGGCTGGATTTTCCCAAGCTTTGATCTCAAAATCGTGGCCGAAAAAGACGGTAAGATTGTTGACGGAAAGCCTTTGAAGCCTGGAAAACGCGGCTTGGTTCTCGTAAAGGGCCGCCAGATTATGAAGGGCTATTACAAACGACAAGATTTGACCGATGCCGTAATCGATAAAGACGGATGGCTCAACACAGGCGATCTCGGAATGATTTCATGCGATCATGAGCTTAAAATCGTTGGTCGTGCAAAAGATACAATCGTTCTTTTGGGCGGTGAAAATATTGAGCCTGCAGTCATCGAAAAGGCAATCAACGCAAGTCCATATATTGAGCGCACTGTCGTGGTCGGCCAGGACCAGAAGTACGTGGGCGCGCTCATCGTACCTGACCAAAACAACGTAATTTCCTATGCCGAAGAAAACAACATTGTCTATGACACTTACGAAAGTCTTTTGGAAACAAGCGAAATCCAGAATCTCTTCCGAAGCGAAATAGACACTCTCGACAACGCAAAAACAGGATTCCGAACTTGCGAACGAATCTTCAAATTTGCTTTGTTGAAGGAAAGTTTTGAGCTTAACCGGGAAATTAACGCAAAGCAGGAGCTAATGCGCCATAAAATCAACAAACTCTACAAAAAAGAGATAAATAAGATATTTAAGGCTTGACATAATCCGCTGTAACTTGTAATATACCGTCACATCTGCTGCTTTAGCTCAGTTGGTAGAGCACGTGATTTGTAATCTCGGGGTCGTGGGTCCAAGTCCTACAAGCAGCTTTCAAGCCAGTTCCATTTTTGGGATTGGCTTTTTTTGTATATTGCCACACAGACTGGGATTCTTAAGGAATCTCAGAAAAGGAAGTATAAAACATAAGCCTCTGATTTTGCGTAGCAAAATCGAATCCGTGTGGCAATAAAGAAGGTTTAGTTATGACAGACATCTCTCAGAATATACAGACAATCCTCACGCACATCCGTTCAGCAGAAAAACAGGCCGGCCGTGCGGAAAATTCCGTAAAGCTCGTTGCCGTGAGCAAGTTCCATCCGGCTGAGGCCGTGATTGAAGCCACCAGAGCAGGGCAGAATCTTTTCGGTGAGAACCGTGTCCAGGAAGCCGCCGCAAAATTCGACGAAATCCGTGCCAAGGGCATAAATCCAGACCTTCACATAATCGGTTCTCTTCAGCGTAACAAAGTCAAAGAAGCCGTGCGCATCGCAAGCTGCATCGAAAGCGTTGACCGAATCGAATTGCTCGAAGAGATTGAAAAACAAGCCGCAAAAATTGACAAGAACATCGAGATTCTTTTTGAAGTCCACACTGGCGAAGACAGCAAGGCGGGCTTTACGAGCGAAGAAGATTTGACTCTTGCAATTGAACATTGTGCCAAAGGCGACTTCCCGCACATTACGCCAAAGGGCTTTATGACAATGGCTCCGTTCACTGAGGACAAAAAACTTGTGCGAAAATCTTTCGTGACTCTTAGAAATTTGCGAGAAAAGTTCCAGAAATCTTTCCCAAGCCTGGACTTGTGCGAGCTTTCAATGGGGATGAGCGGCGACTACGAGATTGCGATTGAGGAAGGTGCCACAATCGTTCGGATTGGAACTGCTATCTTTGGCGAGAGATTGTATACAAAAAATTAATTCGCGCCAGCTATGGAGTGGTGGCGAAGCCAGTCGCACGAAGTGCGACCGAGCGTGAGTGAGCCACGGAACAGCGCAAGACAGTTGATTTCGCTTTTTTAAATCTATAGATTCTTCTCTAAAAATTCATTATAATATCTTCCAAATATTTTTACTTTACGAGGAATAATTGTGTACAAGTCAGTTGATGCTAAGGTAGATTTTCCAAAGCAGGAAGAAGAAGTTTTAGAGTTCTGGAAGAAGAACGACACTTTCAAAAAATCGGTTTCGCAGCGTGAGGGCTGTGAGGAGTTCATTTTCTTTGACGGACCACCGTTTGCTACTGGTCTGCCACACTTCGGTCACTTCATTCCATCAACAATTAAAGACATAATTCCGCGTTACCAGACAATGAAGGGCAAAAAGGTCGAGCGACGCTTCGGCTGGGACTGCCACGGCTTGCCTGTAGAGAACCTTATCGAAAAAGAGCTTGGAATCAACTCTAAGCACGAGATTGAAGAATACGGTGTCGCAAATTTCAACGACAAATGCCGTGCTTCTGTTCTTAAATACACTGGTGAATGGCGAAAAACCATCACTCGCATGGGCCGATGGGTCGATTTTGACAACGATTACAAAACCATGAACCCGGACTTCATGGAGACAATCTGGTGGGTAGCAAAATCTTTGTGGGACAAGGGGCTCATTTACGAGGGCAAGTACATTTTGCCATACTGTCCGCGTTGTGCCACTGTTCTTTCAACTCACGAACTTGCTCAGGGCTATAAAGAAAAGCAGGATCCTGCAATCACAATCCGTTTCAAGGTCACAAAAGCACCAGAAGCCTTTGCTGACGGCGACATGACAAACGGAAAGACATATTTCCTTGCATGGACAACAACTCCATGGACTTTGCCTTCAAACCTCGGCCTTTGTATGGGACCAGAGATTGACTATGTAAAGATTTTGGACAAGTCTTCCGGCGATTACTACATCTTAGCTGAAAGCCGCCTTGCTTCTTACTACAAAAATGCCGAGGACTACGAGATTGTTTACCGCCACAAGGGTGCAGAATTCCTGGGTGCTGAATACGAGCCTCTTTTTCCGTATTTCGCTTCTCTCAAAGATCCGTCAGAATGTGAAAAAATGAGCGGTCAGAAGTGCGAGAAGGGCGCTTTCCGCCTCATGAACGCAGATTATGTCTCAACTGAAGACGGTACCGGTATCGTACATATCGCTCCGGCCTTTGGTGAAGACGACTCTAAGGTTTTCGCAGGTAGCGGAGTTCCTTTTGTCGAGCCAATCGACGCTGAGTGCCGCTTCACAAAAGAGGTCTCTGACTATGCGGGCGTTTTCGTAAAGGATGCCGACAAAGACATCATGGACCGCCTCAAAAAAGAAGGCAAGCTTGTTAAGCGTGAGACTGTAAACCACCAGTACCCGCATTGCTGGCGTTGTGGTTCTCCGCTCATTTACCGCGGAATCGGCTCTTGGTTCGTAAAGGTTGCCGACCAGCACGACCGCCTTCTCAAAGCAAACAGCAAAATTAAATGGCAGCCTGCCCACATCAAGGAAGGCCGCTTCGGAAAATGGCTTGCCGGAAGCCGCGACTGGGCAATCAGCCGTAACCGTTACTGGGGAAACCCAATCCCAATCTGGCGTTGTGATGATTGTGGTGAAAAAATCTGTATCGGAAGCCGTGCCGAGCTCAAGGAAAAGAGCGGCGTTGACTTAAACGATTTGCACAAGCAGTATGTAGATAAGGTTACAATCAAGTGTAAGTGCGGTGGAACAAT
>NZ_JAFRNB010000053.1 GCF_017430385.1 Treponema sp. | reverse complement strand
TCATCGCGCAAGAAGTGCAACTGGGATGTTCCGGCATTTCTTTTACAGCATTTCTGCCTTTTTGTTTCATCTTATTGAAGACGCACAGAAGTGGTTCTTACTTTTTGTTCCGTCTGTTGCAAAACTCGAATTTTGACCTATAAAATATTTTTGAAACCGCCAGTGGCAGGCATCTGAAAATACTGTAACAGAAAAAATTTCTTTTATTCCTGTCAAAACCAAGCCTTCCAGCCTGTTCTACCAAAGAATCTGTTTTTATTTTTCCGGCAAGATTATACGCCTTGACATTTGGTATATCATCATAAATGGATAAATCTCCGACCCAATTATAGCCGGCATAAGGCGGATCAAGAACTCCAACATTATAGCCGCAATCGGAAAAAAGCTTCGGCATTACTTTAAGGGCTTCATTCTGCTTATCTACAAGAAATTCTGTGTTCCGCTTGTTCATTTCGGTTACGGTGTATTCATATCCGCCAAAAAGTGCAGGTGAACCGAAATTCGTGCAAAATCCGTGAGAAAGTGTATTCGGATAATATGTAAATCCCGCAAACTGCCTTTTTAATTCAGGTTTTTCCTCAAACATGTACGGAACATAGCCAGAAATGGCACGGTCAAGCATAAATACGATTATATTTTTTCCATTTCTGCTCAATGTAAAAATCTGTTTTATTTCAGCGTCATCGGACGACGATTTGATGTAAGCCATTGCTGACAGTTTTTTTTGAGTTTTATGGACATTGGTCAAGGCTAATACAGAAATGCTGATTACCAGAACAATGCCGAAAAATGAAGTAATTTTCTTGAATCTGAATGCAACAAAAAACAGTAAAAAAACCCCCATACAAACAATCAGATTCAAAACTTTTAATTTTCGTGAAAAAGAAAAATCGTTCTCGTAGACAAGCAACGGAGAAAGGACTCCCATATTTCGACCGAAGCACATATAATTCACAAGGAAAATTCCACAAAAGAGCCACAAAATCAAGCCAACGGATTTCCTACTATTTTCTGGAAGAATCAGCCGTATAATACCTGGCCAAAGCATAAAAAATCCAATTGCATAGCATGTTGAATTAACAAGGAAGTGAAACGGATTTTGATAATGCCGCAAGTCCACAAATTCAGCAGGGGAACTAACAATCACGGAAGAAGGTATCAAAATTCCGGTAAGAATTACGAGAAAAACAGATGCCAAAATGAATGACAATGAATCTTTTAACTCAACAGATTTTTCTGAAGCAAAAATGGCGTGAATTTTCCTTGCAGACGCTGTATTCCTTGCAAGATAAAAGAAAAGCGGAAGAATAGCAACATATTGAAAAAGGAACACTACAAAAAGTTTCTTGCGGGAATTGAGAACACCACTCAAAATTAAAGCAAAAGTAAGCAAGACACCAAAAACGGCACACAAAATGACAATATATTTCTTTGGATTCCTGATTTTGTAAAAAATATTCTTTCCAAGCGAAAAAATATTGTTGCAAGTCCAGTAAACAACAAGTCCACTCGGAGAATTATATAGGAGCACGAGGAATATCAACGCCATTCCGTAAGTCTGGATTTTATCTTTGAGGGGAAATCCTTTAAGATAGACTGCGGAAGAAATACAGTTTATTGCTGTCATCAGGATTGGAAGCAGATTTAGAGAAACATCTCCGAATTTTATCAGAGAGTCCGGCTTTCCCAAATCAAGAATCAAACCAAACGAAGCACCATTCAAAGCTTCAAGATGAGAAAGGAAGTGATATGCGGCGATAAAAAAAGGAATCTCAAGGAGCAGAGAAATAGAACCGTTCAGCGCATATAGAGGATTATAATTGTTCTGCCGGTAGTAAGTCTGGAGCATCATAAAACGCTCATCACCCTTAAATGTTTTCCTGATATGTTTAACCCAATGAGAAAGCTTTGCTTGAATGTCACGCTCTTTTTGCTGAACTGCATCCGCACGGCGGTAAAGTGGAAGCGTAAGAAGACTGATTGCAAGACTTACTCCGATTACTGCAAGCCCCTGATTAGTCTCATGCCTGCCGACAATCCTGAACATAAGCTCAAATACAATCTCAACTACAAGTTCTATCGGTGAAATTATGATGTTATACAAAATCGATGACATTAAAGGCTCCTATCAAAACTCTTTCAACGCATTTAAAATCCGCTCATTATCAGCAGAATTTCTAATTGCAAGACGAATATACTGTCTTCCATCATTAATTTTTGAAGTTAAATCCTTTATAAAGATTTCATTTTCGCAAAGAAGATTTTTCGTAAGCTCTGATGACATTCCTTTTTTAACTTCACACATCACGAAATTTGCTTGGGTTGGTATTACGCGCAAAAAAGATACTTTCTGTAATTCAAAGATAAAGCGCTTTCTCTCAGTCCGGTACTGTTCAAGCGATGCTGCATAATCCTTTTTGTATTTTCCGAATATCTGCATGTAAAATTCACCGAATGAATTTATATTCCAGATTGCAACGTCTTTTTTCAAAAACGAAATCAAATTCAAATCTGAACTTGCAAGGATTCCAAGTCGGACTCCAGGAACTCCATGTGACTTAGATATGCTCTTTACGACAACAAGATGAGGATATTTTTTGAGAACAGTTTCTGAAACAAGGGAACAAGATTTTTCATCAGCAAAATCAGCAAAGCTTTCATCCACCACAAGAGAAATACCATTCTCTTCTGACCATTCTGCAATTCTCAAAACATCATTTTTAGAAATATAATTTCCAGACGGGTTATCTGGATTTATGATAAAAAGCGTCTTTACAGGATTTTTCGTGAAGAAAAAAATAATATCATCTGCCGTATAAGAAAAATCAGGATAAGAAGCCTGCATGACAACTTCATTTTCCTTTACACAACGGTTAGGATATTCCTCAAATGTCGGACGGATAAATCCGCATTTTTCTTTGCCATAATGAAGAAGAAGAGATTTTATAAGTTCTGCGGCTCCGTTTCCAATTACTATGTGCTCCTGCTCTACTCCAAAATTTTTTGCAGCCAGCAAACTGTTTCTTGCCATGCCCGAAGGATATTGTTCCAAGAGCGGCTCAAAACTCGCTTTCATTTCCTCAATCATTTTAAGAGGCGGATAATATGGATTTACGAGATAGCAAAAATCAAGGAGTTTAGGATAACGCCAATAACCGCCGTATGATTTCTGGAACTTTTCTGTCTTCAATTCGGCATCAGCAAAAAGTGTCGAAGCTATTTCCAAATCCTGAATATCATCAATTTCGTACCATTTTTCACCGTCAAGCCGCTTCGCATGGATGCCAGTGTTATCAAGCATTGTAAGAATCCGCAGAACATTTTCGTAATAAACACTATTTCCAACAGCATGAATATAAGCCTCAAGGAAAGGGACATAATACTGCTGTGAATATGCTTTGCTGAATTTATAGACATTTACAGTCTTAAAACAATGTTCCCGCTCCGAATAATCAAAATCTTTTCCAGGAATGACATCAAGTATTTCATCATATTTAGAGAGACGGACAACAGTGCCGTCCATCCAGCTTTCATATTTTGCGACAACGGCAAGAGTTTCCCTTTTGTCAGAATACAAGGAATTTATGATATTATCATCAAAAATAATATCTGACTCGAAAAGCATTGTATCCTCACACAAAAGGAAATCCCTAGCAAGATAAAGAGAATAAATATTGTTCGTTTTGTCATAAACTGGATTATCAATAAAATTCACCTCTGTTTTTATCCCAAGTGTTTCTATATAATCCTTAAGTTTCTTTCCCTTATAACCAGTGACAATCACAATTTTCGAAAGTTTGAGCTCTTCAAGCTGACGAAGCAACCTTTCTATAAGAGTAACTCCATTCACCTTAACCATGCATTTTGTATTTTCTGCCGTTAGCGAGCCAAGCCGCGTTCCCATTCCGGCTGCTAAAATTATTCCCTGCATCTTTTTTCCTCATTTTTTCTAATCATAAAGTCCGCCGTCACCTCAGCAGATTTTCCTATATTCTCCCATGCAACTTTTCTTGCATTTACCCGCCCTTCTCTCAGCGATTCATTATTGATTGCTGAATCAATAAGAGATTTCATGTCACAAAATTGAGACTCTTCAAGCTTTATTCCAATGGATGACAGTACCCTGAGCTTCCACATCGGTTCGGAAAGCCATGCCGCATCATACGGATCAGAATCAAATGAAGTATCTGCATATATAAGCGGACGGTCAAAAATAAGAGAATAGTCAAAAATAATTCCTGAAAAATCAGTGATAAGGATGTCTGCAGAATTTAAGGCAGAAAAATTATCATTGTCGAAGTTCCATAAAAAATTTTCTGAATCAGAGTATTTTTTAATCAGAGGCTCGATAATTTCTTTTTCAGAAACCAATGTTTGCGGATGCGGTCGGACTACAATTTTGTATCCGGTAGAAACAAGAGAATCTAAAATTTTTTCACCATATTTTGCCAGAATTCCGCTCTTTCCCCAGGATGGTGCAAGAAGAACGGTTCTGTTCTGATTCGACTTACGAGGCGATGATTTTAGCCTGTCAAACATTGAGTCCATATAAGGACAGCCTACAACCACGAGTTCCTTTTCTACAGTTTTTCTAACCTGTTCAAGAAACCTGATTTGTTCTTTTTGGTACGAGCCGGAAAGAAGAACCGCATCATAAAAATCAAGCCCAAACATACGGTAACTTGAGGGATCGTCAACCGCATGAAGGATATGTACATACATATCAACATTCTTGCTTCTCTTCCACTGGTAAACATCAAGTCCGGGGGTCGTGGAAAGGACAATGCTGGCGTTCATCATATTAAGCCGAGCAAATGCTTTATTTCCTTCGCCGATAAATTCGAGTTTAACATGCTCGTATTTTTCGCTGAGGGCCGGGTCATCAGAAGATGCAGTCCAATAAACAAGATTTACACCGCGCCTTTCAAATTCATCGCAAATCGGCTTAAAGACATTCCAATACCGTTTGTGGTCACTAAAAATTACAAACGGTATTTTTGCCTTTGAAATTTTATCAGCCTTTCCGCCGCTAACAATAAATTTGATTTTCATAAAAAAACGCTGGCCAAAAAAAATCAGCGTAGAAACAAGTCCAATAAGGATAGAAAACAACACCGACCCCGTACCAGGGTCAATATAAAGCAAAAAAAGATTGTGATTCATATTCGTCTTCTTAAAAACAACTGTATTACAGTAATAATAACTGAATTTCAGTTTAAAATCAACTGTATTACAATGAATCTACTGTATTAGATTGAATAAAAACCGTGTCTACTCTGCCATAATACACGCATGAACCATTTCCAAGAAATCTTCATACAAAATTTAAGGTATTACCGTATAAAAGCAGGATTTTCACAGCTTGCTTTTTCTGAGAAAATAGGTTTAAGCCCTAATTATTTGAACGCGATTGAAAATGGGAAAAACTTTCCGTCCGCTGATGTCATACAGCGGATTCTTGATATTCTAAACCTGCTGCCATACCAGCTTTTTCTTGAGAAACCAGACACTTCATCACTGCAGCCGGATTTGAGGGAAATAACTCAACTTGCAAGCAGCCTAAAACAAACTCTGATAGTAAAGATTGATGATTTTGTAAAAACTCAATTGTCAAAATAACTTCATCGCGAAGTCCGCAACAAATGCCACCACGCAGCAGGCAATGGACACCGGGAAAAGCCCCGCCCCGAAGAACGCAAGCGCAACTCCCACCACAAGAGCCGCCACACCCGCAATCGGAGAACTTGTCGCCTCGACAATCGCAGGGAAAGTCATCACAGAAAGAGTGACATAAGGCACATAATATAGAAAAGAGCGGATAAACTGATTTTTAATAGGCTTACGAATAAGCGTAAGCGGCAAAACGCGAATCAGGTAAGAGACAATAAATCCTACTAAAATGTAAATCCATATATTTCCACGCATAAAATCCTCCAAAGCGGGCGTTGCGGGCGGCGTTTGAGCCCGCAGAAGGGGTAGCGACCAACGAAGTGGGCGCGTAGGGGGAGACTTCCCCCAAAAAACTCCTAACTTCTAACTCCTACTTGCTAATTGCTAACTGCTAATTGCTAATTATCCTCGCTTTCCACAGGCTTCAAATACGCGAGCACGGCCGAAATCACCACGGTTAGGATAATCGTTCTGTTGCCGCCTGAAAGTTCTTTAACAAACGGCAGAACCGAAAAAGCCCAGCTCAGAGCAAAACTTACCGCAACAGCCGAAGCAATCGTCATATTCTTTTTGGCAGGCGGAATGATTATTGCGAGGAACATGCCGTAAAGGGCGACTGAAAGAGCATCGACTGCCATCTGAGGAAGCATATTACCGGCAATAATTCCGCAGGCTGTTCCTGCACTCCAGAGAGGAGCGGCCACCACAAGGGCACCGTAAGTATAGAATGGATTCAAAGGACCTTTCTGCGCGATTGATATTCCGAAAATTTCATCCGTAATTCCAAAAGCAACGAGAAAACGATGGGCAAAAGCCGTATTTTCAGAAATACGCTGGCTAAGCGCACAACTCATCAGCATGTAGCGGGCGTTCACGACAAAAATAATCAGAGCAACTTCGATATAAGTAGCAAGCTGCTCAATAGCAGTGTAAAGGGCATATTCGCCAGCAGAAGCACGGTTCAAAAAGCTTGAAACAAAGCCCTGAAAAGGAGAAAGCCCGGCCTTGCGCGCGACAATCCCGAGCGAAAAAGAAACCGCGAAATATCCAAGTCCAATCGGAATTCCTGCGGCAACACCATTGAAAAAAGCAGATTTATTTTTCATTCCATTCATAAAGAGAATAAATTATAAGCGAATGAATGAAAAAGTCAATTTTATTGGGCTAATACAGAGTTTTGAAATTATCGAATAGTGTAAAAAAAACGGTCGGAATCGGGGTTCCAAAACAAACTCGCCTGAGCTTTGCTCACTGCGATGTTTGATTTTGGGTTCCCGATGGGAGACCGTTTTTTTGATACAGCCAATAAAATTCAAAACTCGGCATTTGACCTAGTTGCTTGATTTTTCGATTGCTTCCCACAAACCGCAGATGTAAGAGGCTCCCAGAGCGCGGTCATACAGACCGTAACCAGGCATTGCTTTCTCTCCCCAAATCATCCGTCCGTGGTCAGGGCGAATCGGGCCTTTGAAGCCGATGTCGTAGAGTGCTTTCACAATCTCGTACATGTCGAATGAACCGTCGCTTGAAAGATGAGCCGCTTCCTCGAAATCGTTTCGGCCGTCATTGAACTGCAAATTTCTTACATGCGCGAAGTGAACCCTGCCCTTGAGAGCGCGAATCATAGCAGGAAGGTCATTGTCCGGATTAGTTCCGTAGCTTCCGGCGCAGAAAGTGACTCCGTTGTGCGGATTGTCGGTCATTTTCATCATGCGCTGGATGTTCGGAAGGCTCGTGATGATTCTCGGCAGACCGAAAACGCTCCACGATGGATCATCCGGATGAATCGCCATGTTGATGTCGTACTTGTCGCACACAGGCATAATCGCATCAAGGAAATATTTGAGTCTGTCGAAAAGAACATCAGCTGTCGTTCCTTCGTACATCTTGAACAAATCCTTGATTTTTGCCATTCGCTCCGGCTCCCAGCCAGGCATTACGGTACCGTTCATGTCGCCCGCAATACTGTCGAACATTTTTGTCGGGTCAATGGCATCAACGGCTTTCTGATTGTAAGCCATCACAGTTGAGCCGTCAGGTCGGAGACGAGCAAGCTCCGTGCGGGTCCAGTCGAAGACAGGCATGAAGTTGTAGCAGACCAAATGGATGTCGTTCTTTCCGAGGTTCTCAAGAGTCTTAATGTACGCCTCGATATCCTTGTCCCGGTCGCTACCCGCGGTTTTGATTGCGTCGCTTACATTTACGCTCTCGATTCCGTCGAGGGTAAGGCCAGCAGACTCGACCTCCTCCTTAAGTGATTTTATCTCTTCCTCTGTCCAAAGCTCGCCCGGCATTTTGTTGTAAAGGGTGGAAATAACGCCCTTCACATAAGCTGTCTGACGAATCTGTTGCAAGGTTACGGTATCGTATTTCGAGCCGAACCATCTCATTGTCATTTTCATAAGATAACTCCTATTAATGAAGCGAATTTACAAGTGAAACTCGCTCCATCAAAAAAACTTGTGTTAGCCTGCCACTCCGAAAATCATATTCGGAATGAAAAGTACCAGTTTCGGACAGAATACAAGGATGGAAAGTTCCAGCAGGATTGCAAACAGGAACGGAAGACTTTCTTTCGTGTATTCTTCAGGCGGACAGTCTATGATGCCGCAGACCGTGTACAGAGCCGAACCAATAGGCGGTGTCATAACGCCCAGAGTTACGATTGTTGCCATAAGAACGCCGAAGTGAACCGGATCCATACCGACGCTTGTTACCATAGGAAGGAAAATCGGTGTAAGGAGAAGGAAGCTTACATTGCTGTCTACGAACATACCGATGATGAAAAGGAAGCCGAGCATGAGCAATGTGAGGAGCTGAGGCTGCTCAGTGATTCCGAAGATGAAAGAGCTGAGAACAGCAGGGAGCTTGACCCAAGTGATTGCATAGCTGAACGGGCCGCTCATTGCGATAATCAGCATGATTGCGCCGTTGTCCTTGATTGTTGTGATGAGAGCTTCCTTAAAATTCTCCCAGTTGAGCCGTTTGTAGACGAATTTTCCGACTACCAGAGCATAAATTACAGCGAAAGCACCTGATTCAGATGGTGTGAAAACGCCGAAGCGGATTCCGACAATCAAAATAATCGGGAAAAGCAAAGCCCAGATTGAAACCTTGAGGTTGTCAAAAATCTCGCGCAAAGTAAGTTTTGGCGCATCAACTGCCGGCGGATCAAATTTTCTGATTCGGCTTGTGATTGTTGTGGTTCCCATGAGGAAAATCATCATCAAGATTCCAGGAACTACACCAGCCGCAAAAAGACGGCCGATTGAAACCTCGCCGACAAAACCAAAGATAATCAGGCCGAGGCTTGGCGGAATCGTAGCTGTGATAAGAGCCGTGAGACAGTTTACCGAGCAGATATAGCCTTTTGTATAACCGCGCTTAATCATCTCAGGAGCAAGGATTCGGGTCTCCATTGCGGCATCAGCAGTAGCAGAGCCTGAAACGCCGCCCATCAATGTTGACATTACGACGGAAATCTGAGCAGTACCGCCATACATTCTTCTTGTCAAAAGGCGTGCAAGGCTCAAAAGCTGGTCTGTGATACCCGAAACATTCATGAGGTTTCCCGCAAAAATGAAGAACGGAACGGCCAGGAACGCAAAAGACTGACTCTGCAGGACAACCATCTGAACGGCGGCTTCAAAAGGAAGAATTGGCTGGCTGAGAAAGAAAGCAAAGCCCGCGATTCCGATTACAAAAGCGATAGGCATGCCCATCAGCAAAAAAACTACGAAACATATAAGAAGAAGTGACATATTTTTCTCCGTTTATTTTTCAGCAAAATGCTGTATGCACGATTTGATTTTTCCAACAGTCGAGATTGACATTGAGAAAGTTGCAAAAACAAGGCTTAAATTCACGAGTGAATATGGAATAGGAAGCGACTGGAATGTTCTGAGCCGCTCAGTCCATGAAAGCCTTATTCCATAAATACAGATAATTACTGTAACCGTGAGGATGATTGCATAAACCGCAATCATAACAAGTTTCTGTACACTTTTAGGAAAATATCTGGTAACGATGTCGATGCCGATAAGCTGACCGTTTCGCCATGCGATGTCAGCACCAAGAAATGAACTCCATGCAAGCAAAAGCATTGCAAGGTCAATGTTCCAGGCCATAGACATTCGGAAAAATCGCAAAATTGCCGAGCCAAAAACAAGAATAACAAGGAGAATAAATCCTACCCCACAAACAGCGGTCTCTGTCTTGCAAAAATATTCGTAAATTTTCTTCATATTAAATCCCTGTAGATTTTTTTTGATAAAAAAACAGGATTGCACTTTCGGAGGCATGAAAATGCAATCCTGCAAGAAGGAGAAAAATGTCTACTGAGCGAGTTCTTTGAACAATCTGTCCTTAAGTCCCGCAGAGAAGCCTAAATCATTATTCTTGTAGAGAGGATCGATAGCTTTCTGGAATTCTGAGATATCAACTTCAGAAATTGTAACGCCATTCTGTTTCATGTGATCATAGAAACCATCCTCTTCTTTCTGAATGATTGCACCGTATTCGAGGGCTGCCTCACGCATGATTTTTGTGAAGAGCTCACGGTCGCTTGGAGACATGCTGTTATAGAATGCCGCAGAACAAACGAATGCAGACTGGAGCATGTAGTGTTTTGTCAATGCGAGGTTCTTTGTTACTTCGTACAAGCGTGAGCCGTCAGCTGTAGCAACCTGAACTTCACAACCGTCGAGAGTTTTCTGCTGGATTCCTGGGAATACTTCGCCCCAAGAAATACCGATGTTAGCGAAACCAAGGTATTTTGCGAGGTTGTTGCCGATTGCATTTCCGAAACCGCGGATTCGCAAGCCAGAGAGGTCAGAAACATGCTTTACAGGAGTTGTAGTGTAGAAGCTTCGGAAACCGTTGTACATGTTTGTGATGTAGACGATTCCCTGTTTCTCAAGCTGTGCCTGCCATTCCTTGAAGAGAGGTGTGTCAGGAAGCTTTTTGAGCATTGCCGGGTCAGTAAGAATATACGGAGCCATGAGAATGTTCATGTCAGGGATTTTGAACTGGCTTGCAAGGCGGCCAGGGTCACTTGGAACTACAAGGCTGATTCCAAGCTTTGCCTGTGTTACGAGGGCATCTGTATCTCCAGAAAGAGCACCAGCTACCTGAACGCTTGCGTTGAAACGGCCAGTTGCGTTGAGTTTGTCAGCAACAGACTGCATCATGCGGCTCTGTCCTGTTGTAGCAGCCTCAGTACCTGCGAAAGTTACTGGAATTTTTGCGTCGCTCGCTGCCTTTTTATTGCATGAAGGAAGCATCATTCCGCACAGGAGCAAAGCTCCAAAAGAATACAAAACTGATTTTTTCATAAAGTCCTCCTTTTTTGACTTTTATGCTATCTGATATACTAACATGTTAGTTCGTAAAATATTGATTGTCAAGTAAAAAAAATAAAAATTTATTCGTTGACATCGCATTTCTATAATGCTAACATGTCAGTTAAGAAAATATTAAAGCTAACATAAAGGATTCTTGAATTTCAGGGGTAAAATATGGGCAAAACCGAATCAAGCGTACAGTCAGCCGTATACAACGCATTAAGAAACAACATAATGTCTCTTCAATTGAAGCCCGGAACAATCATGAGCACCCAGGAAGTCGCTCAGAAGCTCGAAGTAAGCCGCACCCCAGTCCGCGAAGCATTCATCCGGCTCCAGCGAGACGGACTCGTTGACATCTACCCTCAAAAAGAAACGATAGTCTCAAGGATTGATTTCCATAAAGTCGATCAGGAACGCTTCGTGCGTGAAAGCCTCGAATGTGCCAACCTTGATCTGGTCGTAGAAAAATGCACGCGCAAGGACATCGGCGAGCTTGAAATGAACATCGAGAAGCAGCAGGCGACGGTAAATGCCTGCGATTACAATTCCCTGCTCAAGCTGGACAATGAATTCCATCATTACATGTTCAAAATAACAGGCCAGAAACTCGCATGGGACACAATTGAGCACTCAAGCAACCACTACGCGAGAATCCGCCTGATCACCGTGTGGGACAAAGAAATAATGATGGAGACAATCCTCCAGCACCAGAAAATCCTCTCGGCCATCCAGGAAAAAAACGCCGACTTCGCAAAAAAATCAATAAAAACCCACCTCCACCAGCTCGAAAACCAGCTCCAAAGGCTCATGCAAGAATACCCGGATTATTTTGTCAAGGAAATCGTCTCAAAAGAAGAAAGATACAAGGAACTTCTGGGGATGTTGTAAAATTTTATAAGGCGCGACTCAACTTGCTACGGGCTTTCCGTGGTTCCGCTCCCGCTCCATTCCTCGCTTCGCTCCGGAACGGCTCCGCCGCCCCTACAATCCCGCGCGTCATCAACTGTAAATAAAAAATGCCTCGCATGGATGCGAGGTTTCTGCAGAGAGAGAATTTACGAAATAAATTCTCGTACGAATCCGAAAATCCAAGGATGGATTTTCGGTTCGACAGCCACCACGGGGGTTCGACTCCAAAACTGCTAACAAAACTCCGCTGTAAAACAAAAAAATCCCCTGCACTTGCAGAGGATTCCAAATAGCCACCACGGGAGTCGAACCCGTCTCTCCGCCTTGAGAGGGCGGCGAACTAAACCGATATTCGAGGCGGCCAAGCCTTAAAAGCTAGAAAAAAAGAGCTGACTTTTTGTGGTCAGCCTTAGTTCCCCAAGGAGGATTCGAACCCCCACGATCAGAACCAGAATCTGAGGTGCTACCATTACACAATCGGGGAATGTATCGCGTTGCGATGTGAGAATAACTATATAGGAATCACTAAATTGTGTCAATAGAAAATCTAAAAAATTTGAAAAAATTTTCTTTTTTTTCATAAAAAAAGAAAAACGACGAAACTCTTACAATTATTCCGAGTTTTTATATAATTGAGACAATTTTACCAGAGGAAAAAATGAAGCCAAATTTTTCAAAATCATTAATGTTCTTTTTTATCACATTCGCATCAGTGGCAGTTTTCGCACAAAAGAAAGGCGATTATACAATTATTCAGGACAGAGAAGTAAGTTTAATTTCAAAAGATTCCATAATTTACACGGAAGAATATGTCAACGAAGCAAGCAGGATGCTTTTTCTCACAAAAAATGACATGCAAAGAAAGAGAACCCAAGCAATTCCAAAAGAGCTTGAAAAATTTTATTTAATTCACGAATACCAGGGGCACTACTTCTACTACTTAAAAAATGTAATGTCCGTCGATTCAGAAGAAGGCTTAAGGGTAAGAAAGGAGCCTTCACTAAAATCACAGAAAATCTGCACTCTTCCCGACAGATTCAATGTGGTAGTTACATGTCTTGGCGAGGAAGTAACCATTGACAACATAAAAAGTGCCTGGGTCGAAGTGCTTCTGCCGCAATATCTTTGGTCAGGTCCAAAGGCGGAATTCGGCTGGGTTTTCGGAGGATATCTCAAAGACCAGGTTCGCCATGAAGATTATTTTTCACTTGCCGAGCAAAACGGAAATGACCGCACTTATTATGAAGTTATGGAAGGAGACCTTTACCTTCCGTACAATTCTCCACATCTATATGACATAATAGCCGGTAACAGCGTATATGACCTCTACAACATACAAACCAGCAATATAATAAAAGACAGATACTGGGGCAAAAATCCAGACTGGAAAAGCATATACGAATACGAAAGAACAACCTCGCTGGAATTATTAAGGCTGATTTACTGCGGAGTCATTCCAAACCCGGACTTTGACAACAATGGTAAATATTACGAGCCAAATTTTGACAACTTTTGGGATCTGGTTCAGGAAAAAAGGCAGATTCATCCTGATCGTCTCTTCGAGGACTCACATTTAGAAACGGAAGACTTTTTAAGAGGCAAAACAGTCTCATTGGATTTACAAAAAAGAAGCCTTGTCTTTACAAATCCTGATTCAAAAAAAGTCTATACGGCCTCAATCCCAGGCGATTATATGAAAGATTTTTCCGTAGAAGGCATGGAAGAACTTGAAATTCAGTCATACCAACCGAAACTTCCAGAACTTTCAGAGCCATTCATCGGAATAAAAAAGAAAGTTTATGAAAATGAATGTGTCTACCACTACGAAGTTTTCTATTATCACATAAAAGACGGGGAACTCATAAAATTTCTGAAAATCATCACCCTCCCGGAAATTCTTGATGACTACGCTTGGCACTTTTGGGGAGGAAACGATCCAGAAAACGATGATTATCTTTGTATTAGTTCAGACTATCGCTCGTTCTTTCAGGGAAGGAAACACGACGATGTAATTACAATAAAACCACACCCGGAATATCCTTACATTCAGATTGCGAAGGACTCATGCCATAATTTCGACATCATTCAGATAGGCCCGTACCTCAATAGCTTTGACTAGCCTTTATTTTCCTTGCAAAATTCCTTTTTCTCGCTTACAATAAGGGAATATGGAACAATTAACTGGCACTGTTTTAAGCGGCAGCAATAATGTTTTTGAAATCGAATGTGACGATTCTGACGACGACGGTAATCACATATTACGCCTTTGCTCATTCAAAAGCAAAAGGCTCAAACTTGACACAAAATATTACAACCCTCTTGCACCGGGCGACCGTGTTCAAATCGAAATAGAAAATCCAGAGGATGAAAAAGGTCAGATTCTTTCTCTCGTTCCGCGTGAAAACGCTTTTATCCGCTGGAATGTAAAGGGGCGCGCGCCTCAGCTTCTTGCGGCAAACCTTGACTACATCATTTTGGTCACCACCCCAGCAGAACCTGAATTCCGGCCGCGCTTCATCGACCGCGAGCTTGTTCAGGCTGAGTATCAGAACCTCACGCCGATTATCCTTGTAAACAAATATGACCTTCCCGAAGCACAGGAACCTGACTTTCAGAACCGGCTTTCAACCTGGGAAGAACTGGGCTACAAAGTCCTGCGCATTTCGGCAAAGTCAGGCGAAGGCCTCACGGAGCTGGCCGAGCTTATCACAGGAAAACTCAGTGCGCTTGTCGGTCAGTCTGGCGTAGGAAAATCTTCGCTCGTGAATGTCCTTGACAACACCTGCGTTTTGAGAACTGGAAGTCTGAGCCAAAAGTACGGAAAAGGCTGCCACACCACCACAAAAGGCACGCTCATGCACATTCATCTTAACGAATCAATCGTGGGCGGAGTTCAGAACGCTTATGCTTCAATCATCGACACACCGGGAGTCCGCCGTTTTGTCCTCAACGACATTGCCGCAGATGAACTCGCGCTTTATTTCCGTGAATTCGAACCACTGATTGGCAAATGCAAATTCGGCACAAACTGCAAGCACGAGAGCGAACCGGGCTGCAAAATCTTGGAGGCAGTCGAAGCAGGCGTAATCAGCGAAGAAAGATTTGAAAGCTGGCAGCGAATCCGCGAAGAAATCCGAACAGGTAGCTGGGACGATTAAAGTTAGGAATTAGCAATTAGGAGTTAGCAATTTTGAAGGGGCGCTCCCACAGCAGGCTGTGGTCAGGCTATCCGCACTTCCGCTTTCGCTTCATTCTTCCGTTCCCTACGGTCGCTCCAGAACTGCTGCGCAGGTGCTCCTATCCTTAGCGCAATTCAACTTTTCAAGTATCAAAAAACTAAAATGACCGCAAGTTTTCATCTGCGAAAACTTGTCACGATAGGATGTCGATAAATGCACAGAAAAACACTCGAACAGCTAGACTACTATAGAATCCGCGACACTATCGCAGGATATTGTGTGAGCGAGGAAGGAAAAGCCTCGGTTTTGAAACGAGAGCCGCTCACTCAGGAAAAACTTGACGAAATTTCTTCTCTTAAAGCACTTTCGAGCCAGTGGCAGAAGGCCCTTGTTTCGAGGAATCCAGTCCGCCTGCACTCATGGGGCGAAATCGCTTCGTTCATAAAGCTCTTGCAGGCTCAGGGAACAACGCTCGAGCAGGAACAGCTTTATTCTCTCTGGCAGTTTGCTTCCTCAGCCCTCGACTTGTATTCTTCGGTCAAAACTTCCTCATCGGAGCTGGGGCTTAAAAATCTTCTGGACACGGCGGAAACTCTTCCATATTCCACTCTTGAACAGACTCTTAACACAATCTCCAGAATCATCGACAAGGACGGAAATTTAAAGGATTTGCCGGTTTTGCGTGAAATCAGGGCAAAAATCGCGCAAATCAACTCTGAAATCAAAGCCGCGCTCAAAAAATACACGAGCGACACCACGCTAAACAATGTCCTCGAAAGCAATGTTCCGGCATTCAGGGCTGACAGGCAAGTTCTTGCAGTAAAGGCCAGCCAGCGTAACCGAATTTCCGGCATTGTTCACGAAGTCTCAAGCTCCGGCCAGACTCTTTTCATTGAGCCGGAGGAAGTTGTCCGCAAAAACAACGAACTTTTGCAGGAAGAAGCCCGGCTTGCACAGGAAACCAGAAAGATTTTCACCGAGACGACCGCCCTTCTCCACCCGCTTTACGATGACCTCAAGGCCGCTCTCAAAACAATGACTCTTTTTGATTCGACTTACGCTTCTGCGCGCTGGGGTGCGGAACATCTTTGTAACTATGCCCTCACCTGCGCACAGCAGGACAGTGAAAATCCGCCTCTTTTAATCCAGGCACGGCATCCTCTTTTGGGGGACAAGGCCGTTCCGATTGACATCAAGTGGCTTCCGAACAAAAACATCCTCATCATCACAGGTCCGAACACAGGCGGCAAGACAGTCACCTTAAAGACTTTTGCCCTTCTTTCGATGCTGAACCAGTCCGGCTTCCCGATTCCAGCTGCGGATGGCACAAGGCTCCCGATTTTCAACGCGATTTTTGCTGACATCGGCGATGACCAGTCAATCGACAACTCGCTTTCGACTTTCTCCGCACACATGAAAAATATCGCGGCAGCTGTAAAACACGCCGATTCAAATTCTCTGGTTCTTCTCGATGAATTCGGCGGCGGAACTGACCCGCAGGAAGGCGGCGCGATTGCAATGGCCTGCCTCGATTCTTTGATTGAGAAAAAGGCCTTTGTCCTCGTCACGACTCATCACGGAAGCCTCAAAAATTACGGATACACGAACAAATATTGTGTAAACGCCAGCGCTGAATTCGACTCAAATTCCCTGGCTCCGACATATCATCTCGTCATGGGAGTTCCGGGTGAAAGCCACGCCCTTGATATTGCAAAACGCTCTGGCCTGCCGGGCGCAATCGTCTCAAAGGCAAAATCTTACATCACAAGTGAGCAGGCTGATGTCTCTTCTTTAATCAAAGGTCTCACGCAAAAGCACGCTGAGCTTGACCGCCGCGAAAAAGCATTCCGTGACATCGAAAACCGTCAGAAAGAAAAACTTCTCAAACAGGAGCAAAAAGACCTCAAACTCCGCCAGAAAGAAAACGAGCTTAAAGAGCGTGAAAGCCGTTCCGAATCAGGATTCCTGCGCGAGACCAGGAAATCGCTTGAAAACCTTGTTCGTGAGCTTCGTGAAGGAGAAATCACCCGCGAAAAGACGCTCAAAATGCGAAAGTTCATCAATGATTTGACAGAAGATGTCGAATTGCAGGAAATGGAGCTTGAAGAAGAAAAAGAAAGGCTCGAAGAAGAAGAAAAACAGCTTAACGAGCGAATCGAAAATGAGACAAAAATTGCCGAAAACGGCATGAAAATCTCGAAATCATCGGATTCACGCACATCTTCAAATAAAAAGACAAAAAAACGTCTCAGTAACAAGGAAGCTCTTGCCACCGCAAAGGCAACTTACACTGACGAAGAAATTTTCAATCTTGCGCCGAGAGCCAAAAACGCCCCAAAACAGAAATTTGAATTCTGTGAGGGTGCGGAAGTTCTTGTCGGAAAGACCCGCAGCCGTGGAACGCTTTTGCATGAAGAGAAAAAGGGCGTATGGACAGTGCAGCTCGGCTCAATCAGAATGAGCATAAAGCAAAAAGACATGGAACTTATTGCCCCTTCAAACCTTTCGGTCGCAGATTACACGGTTGAGCTGAACAAGGACAACGGAAACGGAAGCCCGGCCTTTGAACTTCGACTGCTCGGTATGCGTGAGGAAGAAGCCGTTCTTGCCCTCCAGAAGCAGCTCGATCTTTGCGCAATGACAAATTTCAAGAGTTTCAGCGTAATCCACGGAAAAGGAAACGGAATCTTACAACAGGCCGTTCAGGACTACCTTTCAAACTATCCAGGAGTAAAATCCTTCTACTACGCCCGCCCGGAAGACGGTGGTTTCGGAAAGACTTATGTAGAATTAAATTAGCAATTAGAAATGAGCAATTAGAAATTATTTCGGGACATTGTTCGCTATAGCTCACTCGTCCTAATTACTAATTTCACATTGCTCATTGCTAATTTTTTTAGTATTTGAATGAACTTCCACCGATGAATTCACGGATTATTGACTGTTTTGGAACATAATCCGATGAAATCGCGTTGAAGTGCGAGAGGAAGTTTATCAGACGGCAAGCCTCAGTGTATTCAGGCTGATCCGGGCGGACTGCACGGAGTTTCGGCTCAGCGTAAATCTTTAGGACCGGAAGCTCATAGTCCAAAGCCGTGTTCAGGACTGCATCGGCAGAGTTCTGGAACGGGAAGATATGAAGCTTTTCGCCCCTCTGAACGCTGTCCCACATGCTGATTGTGCCTGCAGCAGGCTTCCCGCGGAAATTTGCGTCACGAACGATTCGGCGGATAAGGCGGTTGTCGCTGGTTGGGATTCGGTTGTGCTCATCAAAGTTGAGCTGGGTGAGTGCCGAAAGATAAATCTTGAACTTGTACTCAGGCTTGATAAGAGGCGTGAGCTTGTCGTTGAGGCCATGAATTCCTTCGAGAATGAGAATATCGCTCGGTCCCAAAGTCATTTTATTGTTGCCTGTGTAATATCTCTGCCCCAAATCGAAGTTGTATGAAGGAATCTCAACTTCTTTGCCCGCGAATAAATCAAGAAGGTTCTGATTCAAAAGCTCAATGTCCAAAGCTTCAAGACATTCGTAATCATAGTTGCCGTTCTCGTCTTTTGGATTGCGGTCACGGCCAACATAGTAGCAGTCAAGGCTGATTGTCTTTGGCGTGTAGCCGATTGAGCGCAAGTGAAGTGCCATCTTGAATGCGGAAGTTGTTTTGCCCGAAGAAGAAGGGCCTGCAATCAAAACGACTTTTACATTGCCCCTGTCAGCAATCTGTTGCGCGACTTTGGCATAGTTCTGAGCCTGATAAGTCTCACAGATATCGATGAAGTCATTGATTTTTTTGCGTGAGACAATTTCGTTGAGCGAAGCAGTTGTCGTGACATTGACGAGTTTGCCCCACTTTTTGTAACGCTTGAAGATGTCAAAAATCTTTGGAGAATCCTCGAATGGTGCGACAACATTTGGAGTTTTTGCCTCCGGGAATTTGAGAAGGAATCCTTCGTCATAAGGCTCCAGGTCGAAAACTTTGAGAATACCTGTAGAATCAACAAGAGAACCGAAATAAACATCGCAGAATTCAATTGAATCATCATCAAATGCATTTACGAGAACGCTGTCACGGCACCTGTATTGAAGCTGCTTGGCCGTCTCCGGCATACCGAAATTGTTGAAAGCTTCCATCGCCTCGGAAAAAGAAATATGCCTTGTGTTGATAGGAATATCTTTTTCGATGATTTTGAGCATTTCTGCTTTGAGAGAAGCGACTTCTTCTTTTGTAACCGGAGTTTCGCGGTCAAGGGTGTAATAATAAGCGTAGCCCAAACTGTGACCAATCAAAAGCCTTGTTTTGGGGAAAAGCTTATGCGCCGCTGCGGCGAGAACAAAAGACAATGAACGCCTGTAAACATAAGCAGCATCTTTTGAACCAAGATATACGCCCTCTATCCGGCTTGAAACACGAAGCGGACGACATAATGAAACGACCTTATAGTTTACTTTGAGTGCGATAATAGTTCCTTCATGTGGCGGAAGCTTATCCAAAATATCTTTGCCACGGAGTCGGGCTGGAACATCAATTTTTCTACCATCAGTAAAAGTTAAAGTAATATTTCCCATAAGAAAAGTATAACTCACATTTTCTGATAAAGCGAGAAAATTTTAATTTTTTAAGGATTATTTTATAAATCTTCTTCCAAATCCGGAATATGTTTTTTGAGGGTTTTCATAAAATCTTCACCGCTCACGCCAGCCCTCAATGCAGCAAAAACACAGCTGTCACCGGCTACAGTTCCAAGAATTTCATCCAGGTTAAGGCAGTCCAAGGCATTCGCAACCGCATCGGCATGTCCGCCGAAAGTTTTGATTACGACCGTAGTTGCGTTCCAGTCAATGCTTACATATCCGCGCAAAAAATCCTGCACGAAAATCTGCTCGCTTTCTCCCCTGTCCTCATCACTCTGGAGAGTATAAACATAGCCCGCGTGTCCGTCACTCACCTTGCCAACTTTGAGCAATTTCAGGTCTCGCGAAAGTGTTGCCTGAGTTACATCGAAGCCTTCTTTTGTAAGCTCATGCAAAAGTTCATCCTGACTTTCAATCCGGTTATTTTTGATAAGTTTTTTTATTGCTTTTAATCTCTCTGATCGTTCTTTCATAATTCATTTCCTTATTTTTCAACTTTCATTGCTTTTATCGGCTCTAATTCCACTTTGAAGTAACAATATCATCGATTTCATTTTCTTCGGCTTTGTAATTTTCTTTTTTCCACGCATCTTTTCGCTTGTCACGGAGATTTTCAAGAGCCTTGCAGTTTTTCATCGCCTCACGCATCGCATCCCGCTTTTCTTCGGTAAGAACTTTCGCCTGCGCAAGACTCATCATAGCCTCTTCCTTCTGCTGATTCAAAAGACGGAAATAATTCTGCGCCGCAAGCATTCCGCTCAAATCTTTCATGGAATCTGCCGTTCGTACATTTGAAGCATGAGCCTCGGCAATCATATCAAGAGTGCTCTGGATTTTTGTTTCTTCGGCAACAGCTTTTCCAAGTTCCGCCTCAGCCTGTTTTTTCTCAAACTCGCGAAAATCAAGAACCTTCTGCAAAGAAAAATTAAACCGCTTCATAGGCTAGAGCTTATCCGCTACATCAGAAATTGCGTTAATCTGACCGGGAAGGTTCGTCTCGAATGCACCGCTTGCCTTTGCATTGGCATCAGTGACATTTTCTTCCTTATGCTCATGAACCAGCTGCGCCACGGTTTTTCGGCCAAGAGCCGGCTGCTCGACATATTCTTCATCAGGGATTTCAATTTCAGCAAGTGCAGAAAGTTTCTGCAATGTGTCCTCGATGTCGCAATGCTCGTCCTCTTCCTGGCACAAGAATTCTTCGATAGCCTCATGCTTAGCAATCGAAAGGTCGATTTCGGCATTCGCGCCCTTCTGATAAACGCCAGCACTAATCATGTCACGGTTGTCCTCGTAGATTGCGACGAGCCGGCTGATTTTTGTTACGGCTCTAAGAGTCTCACGGCCAGAAACACGGCGGGCAAGACGGCTGATAGAGCGCAGAACATCAATCGCAGGATAATGCCTCTGCTGAGCCAAAGTCCTGCTCAAAACAATGTGTCCGTCCAAAGTTCCTCGCACTTTATCAGTAATCGGCTCGTCCATATCATCACCGTCTACCAAAACATTATAGAAAGCCGTGATTGAGCCTTTATCGTTGGTACCTGTTCTCTCAAGCAATTTTGGAATCAAATCAAATACGCTAGGAGGATATCCCCGCTGAGCCGGAGCCTCGCCGGTCGAAAGACCAATTTCTCGCTGAGCGTGCGCAAATCGAGTCATGTTGTCCATCATGAGCATGACATCTTTGCCCTGGTCACGGAAATATTCTGCGATTGCAGTTGTGACATAGGCCGCACGGAGACGACAGATTGAAGGAGTATCGCTGGTAGCAACAACGATTACGCTTCGTTTCATACCTTCTGGTCCCAAATCGCGCTCAATGAAGTCATTGACCTCACGGTTTCGTTCACCAATCAGGCCGATTACATTTATGTCAGCGTTCGTATTTCGGGCAATCATCGAAAGCAAAGTAGATTTACCGACACCAGAACCCGCAAAAATTCCAAGTCGCTGCCCCTTTCCGCAAGTAAGAAGAGAATCAATACAGCGCACACCAGTCGCAATTCGCTTATTAATAGGAAGACGAGTGATTGGATCAGGCGGAGAAGCAAGAACAGGATAATATTCGGTTACGTCAAGAGAGCCTTTTCCGTCAATCGGAGTGCCGGTGGCATCAACGACACGACCAAGAAGATTTTTGCCAACCGGAACCTGCAAAATATGACCGCTCGCAATAATTTCACAGCCAATTTCGATTCCAGTTGTGTCAGAATAAGGCATGAGTTTTACGGTGTTGCCCTCAAAGCCCATTACCTCAGCCAAAACCTCTTTGTTCCGCGAAGGAATTTTAATCGTACAGATTTCACCAATAACAGAACGAGGGCCGTTACTTTCAATAACAAGCCCTTTTACTGCGGTGACATGCCCTGTATAGAGAATAGTCTCGGTATGTTTGATTGTATTAAGATATTTATTAAAAAAAGACTCCATTTACCCCACCCAGTGAATCTTTTTAACCCTCTGAAACAGGCATCGGTTCGTTTTTAGCGATTGTCTTAACAGGAGAGATTTCAAGGATTGCAGCCTCAAGTTCGCTCAACTGGCTCTGGATTCGGGCATCGATTGCGCCGAAGTCAGTCTCGACGATACAGCCGCCCTTATCGACAGTAGAATCCTCAAGAACCGTAATTCCTTTGACATTCTCGACCTGCTTGATAAAGTCCTGAGTATGCTCGCTAGTAAGCTTGACATCAGCCAAATTTACACGGATTGTAACATCGCCACGGCCTTTGACCTTTTTGAGAGCCTGCAAGATATTTGCCATAACGACAGATTTTTGATTTTCAGAGATAATTTTTACGACTTTTCGGGTCATCAAAATGACAAGCTCAACAATCTGCTGCTCGGTTTCGCTAAGAATCTCTTCGCGTCGAGCCATTACACCTTCAAGGATTTTGTGGGTGCGCTCAATAAGCCTGTCAACCTCACCGTGACCTTCGGTAAATCCTTCCTCGCGGCCACTTGCAAGACCTTCAGAATATCCGCTTTTTTTGAGAACTTCCTGCTCGGCCTTAGCATCCTCGATGATTCGGCTTGCTTCTTCCTGAGCTTTTTTGACTATTTCGGCCGCGTTCTGCTCGGCTTCATTTTTTACGATTTGTGCCTGATTTGTCTGCCTTTTGACCTCAGCGAATGCGGCATCTTCTGCCCTTTTGACGATTTCATCGGCTTTTGCCTGGGCATCAATGAGCATCTGCTTTTTTTCTTCTTCCCACTGAGCTTTAAAAGCCTCTGCCTCGCGCCTCAAGTCATCGGCTGTTGGACCAGTGTATTCAGGAACGACTTCCTCAACCACTTCCTCGACAGGCTTGGCAAATTCATGGACAAGCTGGAGCTTGAATTCGCCCTCTTTCGGCTTTAACTGACCAGGCTGAAATAATGTCTGCTGAAATAAGTTTCTTCTTGCCATGAATGAACCCCTTTATTAAACGACCAGTTCGTCCTCACCACTTCGGGCAATGACGATTTCACCCGCATCTTCAAGTCGTCGGATAGTAGAAACGATTTTCTGCTGAGCTTCCTCGACATCCTTCAAGCGGACAGGTCCCATGAATTCCATATCTTCTTTGAGCATTGAAGCAGCTCGTTTTGACATGTTTCGGAAAATTTTGTCCTGAACTTCGGTATCGACAGATTTGAGAGCCTTTGAAAGCTCCTGAGTATCGACTTCGCGGAGTACCTTCTGAATAGCGCGGTCGTCGAGCATAACGATATCCTCGAAGACGAACATTCGCTTTTTGATTTCCTCTGCCAAATCCGGATCTTCTTCTTCGAGAGATTCGATGA
>NZ_JAFRNB010000052.1 GCF_017430385.1 Treponema sp. | reverse complement strand
TTCTTCGTCAAGTTCCAGTTTGAATGAAGTGACATTCTCCCCCAAACCGAAGAGTTTTTTGTCAACGCGAAGTTCAATCCGCTTTGGGTCAGGAAGATTTAAGATCGTCTCGTGATTTTTTGCATAACCGTAAGCGGTCTCACCATATTGAATCGGCTCAGAGTCATAAAAACCGTTGATGTAAGTTCCTTTGTGGTGCGTACCAGCTTTTTCTTCCGTATCTCCACGGAATCCAAGATTTCCGTTTCCTGTCGTAAACAATGTTTCGTTTCGGGCAGTGTCGTTACCGCCAAATTTCGTAGTCGAAAAAGTCATAAAATCTCCCAATGTTTTAAACCACAGATTACACAGATGTCACAGATTTTATATTTTGTAATAAGAAAGTCATCCGTAATAACACGAACGATTTTCTTATGACAAAAATTTAATCAGTGTAATCTGTGACATCTGTGGTTTATTTTTCATCTGTGTAATCTGTGCCATCTGTGGTTTATTTTTCAATTTTCTCTTTGAGCCATCTGACTTCATAAGGCGCGAGCAGCTGCTTCTGATGATTCCAGAAATTGCGGCCTGTGAGCAAGTCCGTGCTGTTTTCGCTCCATGCGTCAATCATGAACGAAGCCGGACTGTCGCTGAAATTTGCAACCACATGAATCGTTCCCCTGCGGAAAGCAAACACTCGGCTGTCCTGAATGTCGTAGAAGAAGATTTCGCTTCCGCCGAGCATTTCTTCGCCTTTTCGCAGGGCAATCACTTTTTTTACGAAATCCGCGACCATTTTTTGCGACTTGTATTTGCTCTTTCCGCTCCAGTCACTTTTGATTCTGTGAACCCAGCGGCTGTCTTCTTTTTTGCTTTTGTCGTCGCGGTAAGAATAATCGTTGAGCAAAGCCTTTTCATCGCCTGCATACAAAAGAGGAACACCAGGCAAAGCCATCTGAACGGCGTACATCATTTTCATACGGCTCACGGCCATGCGGCGAAGTTCTTCATTGTTGAGATTTTCTGCCTGCTCCAGGCCCGCCAGGCTCGCCATCGTGCCGCAAATTCGGCAATCGCCAGTGCTTGGATTGAGCTGGAATGGCTCACCGCTTGCAAAAGTGCCATCGAACCGGCCTGTGAAGAAGCGGTTCAAGAACTGCCTGTGATTAAAGCCGTTGATTCCAAGCCGTGCGGCATCCTCATCGCTGAAAGTCCAGCCAATGTCGTCGTGACAACGGATGTAATTTACCCACGCACAATTTTGAGGTACTGCCCAGCGATTTTTGAGCGACTCCGAAAGAAGCCTTGTGTCGCGTGTGGCAACAGTTGACCAGAAAAGTGCCATCTGGAGCGGATTATAGCTCAAATGGCATTCCGAGCCGTTGATGTATTTAATCACTTCGTCCGGGTGAACGATTGCCTCGCTCTTGAACTGCAAGCTCGGGCAGGCAATCGCCGCAACATACTGAAAGGCCTGAATCAGCGTGTGTGCCTTTGGCAAGCTCTCGCAAACCGTGCCCTTCTGCTTCCAAACGAAAGCAAGAGCATCGAGTCGGAGAACATCAACGCCAAGATTCGCGATAAAAAGCATTTCCTCGACCATCGCAAGGAAAACTTCAGGATTAGAATAATTCAAATCCCATTGGAACGAATTGAAGGTCGTCCAAACCCATTCATCGCGCTCTTTTAGATAAGTGAAAGAACCGCGGCGAACGGTCGGGAAAATCTCGCGCAAAGTGGCATTCCAGCTGTCCACTTCGGCCTTGTCTTTGTACATATAATAGAAATTCTTGAACTTAGGGTCGCCTTTGCGGGCCTTTTTTGCCCATTCATGCTCATCGCTCGTGTGATTGAACACGAAGTCAAGCACGAGCCGGATTCCGTTTTTGTGGAATTCAGAAGCAACGAGCTTTAAATCTTCGATTGTGCCGAGCCGTGGCTGAACCTTGCGGTAAGAAGAAATCGCATAGCCGCCATCGTTCTCACCTTTCGGGCAGTCAAAGAGCGGCATGAGATGAACATAATTCACGCCCAAATCCTTGAGATAAGGAATTTTTTCGATAAGAGCACGGAGATTTCCGGCAAACAAATCGACATAAAGCATCATGCCGATTGTTTTTTGAGAAAGGTACCATGGAACAGCCGCATTTGCGTCTGTTCCTAACGAGTTTTCTTGCGAAAACTCGACGACAGCTTCTTCATCCGCCTGAGCAAGATATCCAGTCTGCCGTTGAGCCGAAGCTTTCTTCATAATAGCTTCAAGCCGCTCCAGAATCTGATAAAAATCCCAGCGAGAACCGTAAAGTTCATACAATCGAGCCGTAAGCGCGGCCATATTCTGTTCAAGTTGTTTCTGATACATACAATGAAAGCCTTTCTTGTAAAAAAATCTGCCGCACGGATGCGGCGGAAAGCAAATTGACCGCAAGAATTTCAGGTCCAAAGAGACCTGAAATTCTTGTCACGACATGGATGTCGCTAGCCTTTAACCGAACCTGCGAGCAATCCCTTAACGAAGAATTTCTGCAAGCCCAAGAATACGCACAATGGAAGAATCATTGAGACGAACGCACCGGCTGTAAGCAAGTGCCAGTCTGTACCACGAGTTCCCGCCATGTTCATCAAGCGAACCGTGACGACCTGGACTTTCTGACCTGCACCCGAAAGGAATACCAATGCAACAAGCATATCGTTCCAAACCCAAATGAACTGGAAGATTGCGAACGAAGCGATTGCCGGAGCCGAAAGTGGCAGAATCAGGCGAACGAATGTCGTGAAGTGGCTCGAACCGTCAATGAAAGCTGATTCCAAAATTGAGCGCGGAAGGCTTGAAATGTAGTTGTACATCATGTATGTGGCAAGCGGAAGACCGAAGCCTGTGTGCGCAAGCCAGATTCCGAGATAACTTCCGTTGAGGCCAATTTTAGTGTAATCACGCAAAATCGGAATCAAAGAAATCTGCAAAGGAACGACCAAAAGTGCAATAATAATTGCGAACATGACATTCCGGCCTTTAAAGCTAAGCCATGCAAAACCGTAAGCCGCAGCTGCCGCAATCAAAATCGGAATAATTACAGAAGGAAGAGTTACAGTGATTGACGAAAGGAATGCCGAGAGCATCGTAGCTCCACGAACACTTGAAGTTCCTGTCGCATTTCCAACGCTGAACCTCTGTCCAAAAAGAACCTGATTGTAGTTGTCGAGGGTAAAATCCTTGAAGTTAGAGAATGCTTTCCACCAGCCTGTAGAAGATGCCGCATCCGGAGTTCTGAAAGATGTGACAAGAATTCCGACTGTCGGAAGCGTCCACAAGACACAGAAAACAACGAGAGCAATCGTGATGATAAGGGTTGGAAAAGAATGCTTGTTTTTTTCGAGACTTTTCATTTAAAGGCCTCCTTATTGTGGAATTCTTTGAGGTTGTACCAGATAACAGGGCTTACACCAATCAAAATCAAGATGGCGATTGCAGAACCGCGACCATAATTCTGGAAAGTGAACATCTGTTTGTACTGCTGGCTTGCCAAAACCTCTGTTCCGAACATACCGTTTGTCATTGAGTAAACAATATCGAAGCACTTCAAAGCAGCAAGAAGAATCGTTGTCGAAACGCTGATAATAGAAGCCTTGATATTAGGAATTACGATTTTTACGAGTGTTTTGAATTCGCTCGCACCGTCAATTCGGGCAGCCTCAAGCATTTCTTCTGGGACAGCTTTTAATGCCGCAGAAAGAACAACAAGCGCGAATCCGGTCTGAAGCCATACGAAAATTGCAATCAAGAAGAAATTGTTCCACTGAGGTTTTCCGAGCCAGTTTTGCGGCTCAAATCCCAAAGCTGTGACAATCGCGTTCAAAAGACCAACCTGCTCTGCCCCGCCGAATTTTGCAGCGTACATGAATTTGAAGATGACACCTGCACCGACGAGTGAGATTGACATTGGAAGGAAGATGAAAGTCTTTGCGCCTTTTTCGATTGTGCTTCGTTCAGCCAGAATAGCGACAACCAAGCCTATGAAAACGCTGAATCCAGTTCCGCAGACAAGCCAAATCAATGTGTTTCGGATTGAAACGAGCATCGAGCGGTCACTGAACAAGAATTTATAATTATCGAACCAAACAAATTTCGTGGAAGACTTGTCCATAAAACTCAAAAAGAGAGAACGCAATGTCGGAAGGAAAAGATACCAGCCCATAATCAGGACAGCAGGCCCGATAAAGATGTAAGGAACGATTTTATTGTAAATTTTTGTCGGGAAAATCTGAGCAAGCAAGTTAAAAGAATAAAAAATCAGAATGACAGAAGAGACACCCCAAATAATCGCTACCAGAGTTGTCGGAACTTGCGGCAGAATATTCGCCTTTAAAAGATTAAAACCGCTTCCAGCCACGATAACAGTGCCGATTACAACAAGAAAAGTCTTGATGATGTCAGACAAAGAAGCATAGCTTTTAAGCGTTCGTGTTTCAGCCATAATTTTCTCCTATCAGTCAGAATGTTGATTCAATTCATCAGCTGCAATAAAAACAGGCTCTCGGCAGGAACGCACCATTAGAATCCACGGTTGTGCGAAATAGGTATCTGACTCGCTACGCTCGCACGCACAAAGTGGATTCATGGTGCAACCCTGCCTACGCCAGTTTTTAATCAACTGTCAGCAAAATCAACATTCTGCCAAATCATAGTCTTGTATTAAATGCAACTGACATTACTGAGGCCATGTCTCATCAATAACTTTTAGACATGTCTTTGCATCTTCTGCTTTTGTTACATAGTTGACCATTCCAGTCCAGAATGAGCCTGAGCCTACTTCTGTTGGCATGAGGTCAGATGCATCGAAGCGGAATACAGTTGCGTTTACGAGAACTTTTGCGATTTCGCGCTCAAGGCTGTTTCCATAATCGTTGAAGTTCTGTGTTTTGTGTGGGAACAAAGCACCGCCGATTCTAGCCCATGGAGCACATGCTTCCCAAGTTGTAAGGAATTTCATGAATTCTTTTACGCCTGGCTTGTCTGAAAAAGCAACGAACTGGTCGCCACCGCCCAAGACTGGAGTTCCCCACTGTGGGTCAACACCTGGAAGAGCGAATACACCGACATTCTCTTCAAGATTTTTCTGAATTTCATCCTGCATGAAGCCTGTGATGAAGTTGCCCTGTCTGTGCATCATTGCTTTTGGTGGATTCTCGAAAAGCGGTTTGATTGCATCGCCGTAGTTCAAAGAAACGATGTTTGCAGAACCACCGTAAACATATTTGTCATTCAAGAAGATTTCGCCACAATATTCGAGAGCCTTAAGAACAGCAGGATCGTTGAATTTAATATCGTGATTTACCCATTTGTCGTATACATCAGGGCCAGCTGTTCGGAGCATCATATCCTCAAGCCAGTCTGTTCCAGGCCAACCTGTTGCGGCAGCAGACTCAAATCCGACTGTCCATGGAGTTACACCATCGCTGACCATTTTTTCTTCAAGGGCACGAAGCTCATCCCAAGTTGTTGGAATTGTATATCCGCGTTTTGCCCATTCTTTTTTGTTGTACCATACGAAGCTCTTTGCATTTACACGATGGAAGATTCCGTAGACCTGACCTTTGTGAGAACCAAGTTCCTTCCATACTGGAGCATAGTTTGCATCGATTGCAGAAACTACTTCTGAATCAAGAGGTTTGAGCCAGCCGGCATCAGCAAATCGTTTCATAGTTCCTGGCTGTGGGATAGCTGCGATGTCTGGAGGAGTATTAGCCTGTGTCTCAACCTGAATCTGAACCTCGAAATCCGGGCTTCCTTCATAAGTAACATGAAACTGAGGATTCTGCTCATTGAAAATCTTAACGATTTCCTGGAAACGAGCCTCTTCCTCACCACGGAAAGCACCTTCAATTCGGATTGTGTTATCCTCTGCTTTTGCAGCAGTTTTTTTCTCATTGCAGCCTGTCAAACCCAAAGCTACAATCGCAGCGCAAGCGGCAGTCATTTTTGCCACTGTTCCAACTTTTGAAATTCTTTTCATACAGCCCCCTTTAAGCTTGCTGAATAAGTCTATAAAACCCGACTATTTGCCGGTTGTTTCCCTTTCAATCACGGAGAGAGGAACTTTCATAACGACGCTTCCCCGCTCCCTGTCCTTAATCCGCTCCAAAACCAGCCGAGCCGCCATTCTTCCCGACTCTTCAAGGTTTTGATTGACGGAAGTTAATCCTATGTACTCCGCAATGTCGATGTTATCAAAACCGATTACCCGAATCTGATGCGGAATCGAAATTCCTTTTGTAAACGCAATCCGAATCAGCCGTGCCGCAATCACATCGCTCGAACAGAAAATACCGTCCGGCAAATCCTCCTGCTCCAAAAAGCGAGTGATTCCGACATCAAGATTTCCCTCAGAAAATTCTCCGAGCCAGATATGATTATCTGGAATCACGATACCGTTGTTCGCGCAGTAAAATTTGAATCCGCGAAGCCGTTCTTCCGTGGCACTAACCGCATACTCATGGGTAGATTTTTCGCCGATGAAGCCAGGCTTTTTGCATCCTTTTTCGCACAAGAACTGAGCCGCTTTTTGACCGCCGCTCAAATTATGAACGACCACGCAATCAAAATCCTCGTACTCATTCTCGACGAAGCAACTTGGGAAACTCGCCCCCCTCAGCATATCAAGCACAGAGTCGGAAAGTTTCACACAAAGAAGAATTAAGCCGTCAACTCGCTGAGTGTTCACAAGCATCTGAACATAATTGGCAAGGTCTTCCTCGGTATCAATCGAGTAAACGACCAGCTCATAATGTTCCGTGCCCAAAACAGCCGCGATTCCACGCAAACGCTCCATGAAAGACGGCTGCGTAAAGAATGGCGCGATAACTCCGATTTTTTTGTAGGAACTTCGGGCTTTTGCCACGGCATCGGCCTTTGGAACAAAATTAAGTTCCTTTATGGCAAACTGAACCCGCTCCCGCTTTTCCGGAGCAACACGGTCAGGCTCATTAAGCACACGAGAAACCGTGGCCGAACTTACCCCCGCTAATCGAGCAACATCATAAATTGTAGATTGCTTTGAAACTGCTTTCATGTAACTGGTTACATTATACACCAAAAAGTTTGACTGTCAACCGAATTTCTTTAAGAATTCCTTAAATTTATAAGAAATTTCTCCGCAAAATTGAAGTTTTTCTTAAATTTTGGTACTATCTTCAATCATGAAAGAACTCGAATTAAAGTACGGATGCAATCCAAATCAAAAGCCTGCAAAGGTTTATGTAGACGAAGGCGATCTTCCAATCACAGTTTTGAACGGAAGACCGGGATATATCAATTTGCTCGACGCACTCAACGGCTGGCAGCTTGTTAAGGAGCTTAAAGAGGCAACAGGTCTTCCTGCCGCAACAAGCTTTAAGCATGTTTCGCCGGCGGGTGCTGCTGTAGGAAAGCCGCTTTCTGACACACTCAAAGCCATTTACTTTACGGACGGCGTTGAACTTACACCGCTCGCTTGTGCTTATGCCCGCGCTCGTGGAGCAGACCGAATGAGCTCTTTCGGCGATTTTATTTCTTTGAGCGATGAATGTGATGAGGCTACAGCCCTTTTGATTAAAAAGGAAGTTTCTGACGGAATCGTTGCCCCAGGATATTCTCCAAAAGCCCTCGAAATCCTCAAAGCAAAAAAGAACGGAAATTACTGCGTTATTCAGATTGATCCAAACTACGTTCCGCCAGCAACAGAAGTAAAACAGGTTTTCGGCGTTAAATTCGAGCAGGGACACAATTTCTTGAAAATTGACGAGTCTTGTCTTTCAAACATTGTCACAAAAAACAAAACTCTCAGCGAAGACGACAAACACAATCTTATCATCGCGCTGATTACTCTCAAATATACTCAGTCAAACTCAGTCTGCTATGTTAAGGACGGTCAGGCAATCGGTATCGGAGCAGGTCAGCAGAGCCGAGTTCACTGTACACGCCTCGCAGGGCAGAAAGCCGACAACTGGTGGCTCCGACAGTCTCCAAAAGTTCTGGGCTTGCAGTTCGTTGACGGAATCAAGCGAGCAGACCGCGACAACGCAATTGATGTTTACATCGGTGAAGAATACGAGGATGTTCTTGCAGAAGGCAAATGGCAGAACATTTTCAAAGTTAAGCCAGAAGTTTTCACACGCGAAGAAAAACGAGCATGGCTCGACAAAAACACAAATGTAGCCGTTGGCAGCGATGCATTCTTCCCGTTCGGAGACAACATCGAGCGAGCAAGAAAGAGCGGCGTTACAGTTGTAGCACAGCCAGGCGGAAGCGTCCGTGACGATCAGGTTATCGAAACCGCAGACAAGTACAACATGGTAATGTGCTTCAACGGAATCCGCCTCTTCCATCACTAATTTGTAAGATAATACCCGCAAGGAGGCGGGTGATAAGCACAGAGAGAATTTTCGCAAGAAAATTCTCGTACGAATCAAAAATTACATGGATGTAATTTTTGTTCGACTGTTCCATCACTAAGGGTATTAGAAAAACAACTTATTTAAACCACAGATTACACCGATTACACAGATTATATATGTTTTTATTAAACGCTTTCGTATTAACACGAACGACTTTCTTAGTTCAAAACTTTAATCTGTGTTCATCTGTGACATCTGTGGTTATTTTTTTTAGACTTATGAAACAACTTTCTTCCTACACACATCTTCTCTTTGACCTTGACGGCACTCTTACTGAATCCGGGCCGGGAATCATGAACTCCGCACGCTACGCTCTTTCTCAATACGGAATCAACGACGTGCCAGACTCGACTCTGCGCAAATTCATTGGGCCGCCACTTATGGATTCTTTTCAGAACATGTTCGGATTTTCTGAAGAAAAAGCGCGGGAAGCTATGAAAAAATACCGTGAATATTTTGCCGAAAAAGGACTTTTTGAAAACTCTGTCTATCCTGAAATCCGCGAAACGCTCACGGAACTCAAAGCGCGGGGAAAACATCTTTTTGTAGCCACTAGCAAACCCGAAATCTACACGAACAGGATTCTTGACAAATTTGAGCTGACACAGTTTTTCGAGGACATTTGCGGAGCCGACATCGAGGAAACCCGCAGCGAAAAAGCAAAAATCATCGAATATTTGCTTGAAAAAAATCACCTTGAATCAGAACGAAAAAACGGCCAGATTCTCATGATTGGCGACCGTCTCCACGACATAATCGGCGCGCACAAAAACTCACTTCCGTGCTGTGCCTGTCTTTGGGGTTACGGCGACCGCAAAGAATTTGCCGAAAACAAGGCAGATTTTGTGATTGAAAAACCGGGCGAGCTTCTTTAAAATCGGAAATCCGAGCTGAAAGCCAGAGCTAAAACCTCACGCCAATCTGAATGCCGGTCGCTGCAGTGACGGAATCTCCAAGAGAAAATTCTTTGAGCGGAGCAACCCATTTATCTCCTACAAAAGCGGCCTCGTTAAATCCTTCGATTTTAAAATCAACGACTCCGGCACAGAAAAGCCTGAGCCGCCCCAGAACTTTCAGCGACAAGGAAGTTCGCCATTCCGGGATAAGGTTGAAATTATCTTCTTCAGTTCCGAGCCACACGCATTTCGCAAAAATCTCATTGTCCATTTTTATCTGAGAATAGAGAGTCTGCCTGTTTCCCAGCCCGAAAGAAACTTCTCCAGAGTCGCCAAAATCAATATGCCACGGAACCGTCATCACAGAGGCAAAAATATTTGAAGTTCCTGCATGGAAACCGACGGCAAATTTTCCATCGTTATTCACATTCGCTTCAGTAATCAGGCTGAAATCATTTCTTGGCCTGAGTTTGGCCTCTTTTATTATTTCCAATCCTTTTAAGTACGAAACTCTTTTCAAATCAATTCCATGATTTTCAAGAACCGCACTTCCGATATCAAACCTAGAAAGCTTATTAATGCTCAAATACGCTCTTTTTGGATCATCTTTTTCCAAAAGAACGCCCGCCGCATCAAAATATTCCGCCGTTACCAAAGCAGGAGTTGGAATCAAGGCTTCATCTGTAAGCACGATATGGAAATCCAAATTTGACGGATAACCAACTATGATATTTTTTCCAAGCGAAGGACAAAGAATAATCGGCAGCTTTATATCCGAATAAACGATACTTCCTTCAATCACCCGCGCAACCATATTATCTTCAGAATCAAAAACGGCAAACTCCTCATAGCCTTTGACTGTCACAAGAGAATAGCCCAAATCCGAGAACGCCTGATTTTCATCCAGAGCAAGCATGTACGCAAGATACAGCTGATTTGAGTGCATATCAGCAAGCGCAAGGGAAACATAATCAACAAGACCGTTCGTGCGGCGATTTAAATAGGAAATCATCCACGAACCAAAACCAGCCTTGCTTTTTTCAGTTTTTTCTTCAAGTTCCTTTGTCTCATTCTCCCCCTCTGTGTTTTTTTCAGGGAAGAATTTATTCATAAGATTGGAAGCTCTTGTGTGAAGAGCCGAAGCACCGTCATAATAATGCTCGACATCACCGCTCAGGTAAGAAATCAATTTTGTAACGACAATAGGAACAAAGGACCCGGTCGTGAAAGGCTTGTATTCCCGCTCAGCAATCTGCTTGTAAAGGTCATTGATTTTCGGAACATAAGATTCCATATAAGTAAGATGATTTGTATTCGTATCGTTGGCGAAAGCAAGCGTATGACCGTATTTTCTAAATTTCCACGAGCCACGATTAAGAGGAACTGTAGGCACGATGTCCTCAGCATTCACGATATTCCAGATAAATCCGTATTTTTCGCAAGTAACATCATCATCAGTCGTAACATTCGGAGAAGCAAAAGTATAGGTGTAAATATTCTCTGGCTTAAAAAAATTATCATCCAAAAGGAGTTTTGAAAGAAGATTAGAGACCGCAGCCCCGCGACTGTGCCCCGTCATAAAAAGAAATGAATCCGTCGGATCAATCCTGTGGCGGAGCATGTATGAAATGAGCGCAAGATGAACGATGCTAGCAGCCCTGGCAAACCCTTTGTGAATAGACTGCTGAATTTTCTCAGTATCATTGATGTTTAGATTTGAAAGCCACTCACTCGCATTGAGCGGAGTTCCCCGAACCACGACAAAAACAAGAGTCTGCTCGCCTTTTGAACTTCTGATTTTTTTGGAAGCGATTGAGAAAGCGCACTGATCAAAGCCCCAGAGTGCATCAGAATAATCAATGTTATAATGAGATTCAATATCAGCCTCGTTCACGCCGATTTTTTTATAAGCAGCGTAAAGCTGGCTCTGCTCAGGATTTTGCGCGACATCGGAATAAGCAGCCTCAGAAAAATAGCACGCGATTCTCGCAAGCTCATGTTTATATTCATAAGAAGATTTTTCGCCGAACCATTTTTCATTCCATTCGATAGGAACAGAAGTTTTTGCGACAGGAAATGCAATCGTTTCAGCAGAACCGTGAGAACTGAATAAAAAGAAGAAAGCCACCAGCAGCAAAAAAGATTTTGGCGGAGAAATTTTCATACTTAAGAAAGTTTACAGAAAGAACAGAAAAAAATAAAGCCACACAGCAGGAAAGAGCCGTGTGGTTCAGGGAAATGCCGCTCCGCTATGGAGCCCCGCAGTTGCCGTTTACGGCAATGAGCGTGAGCGAAGGGCGGAACAGCGGCAGCAAGTTGATTTGCGCAATAATTTTTTATGCAAAAATCGGGCGAACTTTGATTACGCCGTCAATTTCTTTGAGTGTTCCGAGTGTTGCTTCGTCAACTTTTCC